>WJIW01000022.1 GCA_014730065.1 Armatimonadia bacterium
CCTACGACCAGGTGGGCACCTATGACGAGAAGGTGGTCTGGGATCTTCGCGACCCCACAGGCGCGCCCCTCGAAACGGGCCTCATCGAGGCCGGCGACAGCGCCACCATCCAGGTCGCCGCCCCGGAGGCGGGGGTGTATGCCCTGGGCGTGGATGCGGGCGCGTGCGCGGTGGTCGTCAGCCAGTCCACCGTGCCCCTGGCCGTGGCCGCCGATGGCGGCGTGCATCCCATCGGCGGCGCCGAGCGGCTGTTCTTCCATGTGCCCGAGGGCAGGGACACCTTCACCCTTCGGGCCGAGGGCCAGCGAGGGGAGACGGTGCGCATACTGGTGCGCGATCCCGCGGGCGAGATCGTGGCCGACCGCCAGACGACTCCCACCCTCGAATCGGTCGGGCTAACGGTCGCCGCCGAGGGCCGCGGCGGAGTCTGGTCGGTGGAGCTAACCCGCGCCGACGAGGGCGTACTGGAGGACGCGACCCTGTGGCTCGATCCCTCGCTGCCCCGGTCGGTGAGCCTACTGGCCTCCCACGTCTTCGGTGCCGGGGGCTGATCCCGCGGGCGTCGGGGGTACCGACAACGGCCCCTCCGTGTATGGGTCGATGGGTACTGCCGAGAGATATTCGGGCACCAAGTCCTCAGCCGCGGACGGAGCCCCGTTGGTGTCGAGCCGGTAGGCTTCGGTTGCAGCCAGCAGACGGGTGTGCCGGTAGTCCATCAGCACGCCACGGTAACCCCTCCGGACGTACGGCCAGACCTCGCGCGGGGGCATGACCTCCCTAGCCAGCTCATCGCCCTCGAGTTTCGCCTCGGCCTGGTCGAGTGTCTTCTGGAGAGCCCCTGCGTCGGTGTCGTCCAAGGCGTCGACGATCCTGGCCAGCCGGTCTTCGACCCGGCGTGCCGTGCGGCTTCTGCCCAGTAACATGGCATCGATGTGGGCCTCTACGTCGGCATCCCACTTGATCTCCTGACCGACGTTGAGCTTCTCCAGCTCCTCCGAGGTGAGGCTCTGGTATGGATGCGAACGCACGGCGACGTCCTCTATCTGCTGTGTGGTCATCCGGTGCACTCGCGCCAGCGTGTGCGCCGCGTCCACCGTGCCCAGGTGCGTCAGTGATGGGATACGGTCCTCGTACTCCTCCACGCGGCGAGCATAGGCGCGTAGATGCTCACTCGATATGCCTCCCGATCCCATGGCCGCCCGGGCGAGCTGCTCCGCGGCAGCCACCCGCCTCGGGCCGTCGATGAGCTGGTGGCATCCCGCGCTCTGGAGCAGACTGGCCTCGGCAGCCAGGGCATCCTCGGCCCGCGCCAGTGCCTCTTCTGGATCGCCTGCCTGCATGGCAATCCACCCGGCAGCCACCAGCAGCCACCCGAGGCGATTCGGGTCCCACCCCCTGGCGTCAAAATCCGGTACCTCGTCGTCGTCAAGCAGCAGCCGCCCCTGCCGACCTCTACACTCCCTGGCCGTCGCCAGGGCTGGGCGCGACCTGGCGACCCACTGGGCCACCTCAAGGCCCACACCCGAGGCGATATCCCTGTCTCCGCCCACTGCCCCGGTGCACCAGTCGGATGTCGTCACCGTCGTGCCACCTGGGGGCGACGGTATCATCGCCGAGGCGCGAGAGTAGTCGCTGACCGAATCCGCGGCGACCGCGTCCGGTGCCGGTACGGCATCGAGGGTCCGAAGCGATGCGTCCTCGGCCCGTGCTCCCCGGCTTCCTCCGCCGGGCCTAGTGTCGGCCAGCAGAAGCACGATGGGCAGCGCCCCCACCATGAGGAGGGCGATGCCCACGGCGATCCATATCAGTCTGCGTCTCCGGAGCGAGGCGCTCACCATGCCGCTTCCTCCGTACTAGCGCAGACCTCCCTGAAGATCCTCCACCCCGAACACCAGATGGGTCGAGGCGTCGAACCGGGACACGGTGGGCCTGGGGTCCAGGGCGTGTCCGTCGGCGTCCGCGCTATAGAGTAGATACTCATTCGGTAGCTTCTGATACAACAGCGCGTGCCCGGTCCAGGGATCGAATGGCTCGGCGGTCAGGTACGAGGGCACCAGGTCGGAGGGCGACGCGGGGTAGTCGCCTTTGTCCGCATGGTACGCGGCCAGGGCGGCCCGGGCCGATCCCTCACTGATCGAGCTTGCGATGGCCGCGTAATTCTCGAGGGCCTCGGTGCCCGAGATCATGAACAGCTCGGCCACGGGATCTTGGCGCTCGCGCACGTCCCGCACCGTCTGGGCATCCAGCTCCCTGATCCGGGGGTGGGAGACGCGCATGCTGCCGACGGCCAGTATCTCGGCCGCCCGGGCATGGCGGTCATTGAGCCACTCCCGGGTGTCGTCGAGCTTGGAGAAGACGCTCAGGCGCTGGGGGCCGCTCATCGGATCGAGGCCCAGTTGGCCGACGAGCACATCGGGCGATTGGGCCGCTGCCCATATCAGCATCTGCTCGACATAGATGGCTTCGGCGAGGACGTTCCGGTACGGTCGCTCGAGATCGGCGAGAATGGTCTCGCCGGATCGGGCGTGGGCCCGCAGCTCCGCGGGGGTGGCCAGGCCACTCTCCCGGATCTCGCGATCCAGGTCGGCGGCCGCGTCGGCCACCTCGGCGCCCCGACGCAGGTACCAGGTGGGGCTGTCCTGGCTAAGCCCCACCGCTAAGGCCCAGAGATCCTCCACCCGCTCGAAGGCGGCGCTCGCATCCCCCTCTTCCAGGCTGCGGTGCACCTCCTCGGCCGTTGAGCTGACCAAGGCCGCGGTGTTGGGCATCTCGGGGAACCGGGGTCTCCCGTCCAGCCGGAGAGCCGCCGAATGCTGCCGCCCCCGTGCCTGATGCAGAAGCCCGAGAGCGTGGGTCGCCTTGCCGTCGCGAGACGCCTCGGCTGCCTCAGCGTACAGCTCAAGGGCATTGTCCTCGATGGGTGGCCGGTGAACGATGCCCGGGAGCATCATCGGACAATCGTCCATCCAGCCCTTGGCCGGGTAGGGCGGGAGCTCGTAGCGCACGTACTGGCGGGTCCATGCCGTGAGTATCAGGAGGGCAAGGCAGCCCGACGCGATCCACTTGATTCGCTGGTGTCTCAGGAAGCGGGCCCTTTGGTGCAGGTCCATCATTGCCACCTCTTCGTTTCCGGCGCCATGGGGAAGCGGTCGCCGCCGGCCGAGGTGGCCGCGGGAGCTATCCCCCGTGCGCGCCGCCACCCGCCGGACACCTTGCGCGGGTAGCTTGTGGACCTTCTTCCACGGAGACTGGCTGTTCCCAAGACGATTCTGTGAGGCGCCTGGCGACCCCGGGCGGGTGGAGGATTCGGTGTCTGGAGTTGCCGTACAGCGGACGCGCCGGCCGGGACAGGCCCTGCCGGCGCGCGGCGTTGCGGTGTGTTGTGGGTAGCCTAGCTCATCGGAACGCCGGGGCCGAGGAGGGGGCACAGGAAGTAGTTCTCGGTGTACATGTGGCTTCCATCAGCCCTGATGTAGACCTCGATCCAGCGGCCACCGACATAGCCCGGATCGCCGGGACCATACTCGGTCTCGGCATAACCGGAGGCGGTGTTGCCCGTGTAGAGAACCTGGAAGGGTCCGTTGGGGGGGAGGTCCGCGGTGGCGAAGGTCTGATACAGCTCACCTTGGCCCGTAACGAGGACGGTGCCGAACACGCGGCCGGAGTTCCCGCCCCGGTTGTTCGCCTGGGCGGCGATCACGAAGACGCCCAACACCAGGATCGCACTCAATGCGGCTACCAGCAATACCTTGCGCTTCATCCTACTCCACCTTTCGGGTTTGGCCAGCCTCGTTGGGAGGCCGGCAGCCAACTAGTTGACTGGTTAGCTAGTGCGGAGCGGTGTCAGGCGCATTACACATTCGGGAGAGATTGTCCGTTTTTGCTAGAATAGCGGGCCACAGGGGACCGGAATGAGCGGCCTACCGCCGGTCCAGCTCCCGGACCACCAGATCGATGGCGGGACTGACCAGCGCCGTCCTCCGCAACCATCTGACCGCTTTGGCGTAGGCATCGCTGCCGGGCTCGAGCTGGGTACGGATGATGTCCGCCGCTTCACGCACCGCCGGGTGCCTGCGCTGCAACAGGGCCGTGAGCCCCACCACTCCGAGCACTGCCACCCCGGCGATGGCAACGGCGGGGATGAGGTAATCCCCATCCACGGCGGCCGCGGCGCCCACGCCGATGGCTCCCACCACCAGCGCGCCCAGCCGTACCCCGGTCCAGCCCTCCAACCGGAGGCACGGAACGGCTTTGATGGCATTCCACAACCCCAGCGGTAGTCGCGCCGTGCGGCCGCCCACCATCCATCGCTCGGCGTGATGTCCGACCCACACGAGCACATGCTCATCGGGATCAGCGGGCGCCTTGGGCACACGGGCGCAGAGGACGGCGTCCTCACCCACCTCAAGTCGCGCCTCGGGGTCCAGGTCGGCTCCACACTCGAAGCACTCGACCCGGGTCGCGTTTCCGCCATCCAGGGCGAGCTGATAGGTCTCCAGGATGTACCCCGCGAGGTTAACGTCGGGGCTAAGCTCGATGCCGCAATGCGGACACTCGGCCGGCATCTGCCCACCTCCCACTCGCCCGAAGGGTACCGCATTCCTTGGGCGAAGGCTCGCTCATGGCTCGCCAAGGACAACCCAGTGTTCGGCCAGGCTGCTGGCTGTTCATCCTCCTGACGAGTGTCCTGCTTCTGGGTCTCGCATCGGGCCACATCCGGCTGCCGGCGGGGGTCCGGGATGGGGTCGCGCGCCAGAGCGAGCGCATACTCGGGCCCAGCCACACCCGCGGCCTCTTTGAGCCTGGCGACGGGGCGAAGGTCACCGGACCCGCTCTCGATGAGGCCGCGCTCGACGAGATCCGGGCCGCGCTCCTGAAGGCTATCAACGATGACCGGATGGTGGCGGGCCTGCCGCCGGTCATCCTGGATGACGACCTCACCCGCCTCGGGAATGCCCACTGCCGCGAGATGGTTCGCGGGCGCTTCGCCTCCCACTGGACCCCCGATGGCCTGAAGCCCTACCACCGCTACAGCCTGGCGGGCGGGTCGGGGCACCATGAGCAGAACGTGGCGTGGCGGCGCGATTCGAGAGGCTATGGCGACGCCGAGAGGGCCCTGGCCGATTGCCTGGATTCCCATGCCCAGATGATGGCCGAGAGGCCCCCCAACGACGGGCATCGCCGCACGATCCTCAGCGGGAAGGTGGACAGGGTGGGCGTCGGTCTCGCCGCCGAGGGCGAGTATCTGGCCTTCACCCACGAGTTCGCGTCCGATGCCGTGCGGTTCCTGGAGCCCATGTCCCGCCGGGCCGACCCCAAGGGCCGGGTCAAGGTGGCCGTCGAGGTGCCGGCGGGCCACGAGCTATCCATGGTCGTCCTGCGTCGCGAGCGCCCCCCCGAGCCTCTTACGGGCACCCAGCTCATGGCCCGGGGGAGTTACGGGTACGAGGGCGAGGATGTGCTGCACCTCCGCCCCATGCTGGAGCCCGGCTGGCACTATTCCGATGGCTCACGTGGGGAGCTGGAGCGTCGCGGCAGCGTCTACTCCGGGGAGTTCGCCATGCCGTCGGCAAGGGGGCTGTACACACTCCTCGCGGGCGTCGACGGCGAGGTCCGGGCCGCGTTGACCTTGGTCTCGCCGGGAAGCCTGGTGGATGAGTCCAGGTATCAGTGGCCGTAGTCCGGCTGCCGGCGCCCGTCACCAGGAATCCCGCCGCCATTCACGAACCCTCTCCGTCATAGCCCGGATCCGACTCTGGAGGACCGCACATGAGCCCCAATCCCTTCCTGGGTGTCCTGCTTCACGCCATCGGCGGACTCGCCGCGGCCAGCTTCTACATCCCCTACAAGCGCGTGAAGGGCTGGGCGTGGGAGAACTACTGGATCGTAGGCGGGGTATTCAGTTGGCTCGTGGCGCCCATCGTCTTCGCCCTCATCATCGTGCCCTCCACCTTCGAAGTGCTTTTCGACGCGCCCCGGAGCGCCATCCTCTGGACGTGGGTCTTCGGCGTTCTGTGGGGCGTCGGTGGCCTGACCTTCGGGCTCTCCATGCGCTACCTGGGCATCGCCTTGGGGTACGCCATCGCCCTGGGCCTATGCGCCGCCTTCGGCACCCTGATCCCGCCCCTGGTGAGCGGCGAGCTGGTCGAAACGGCCAGGGAGACCTCGGGCCAGATCATGCTCGCGGGCGTCGGGCTCTGCCTGGCGGGGATCGCCCTCAGCGGCAAGGCGGGGATGAGCAAGGAGCGCGAGCTGTCGGCGGCCGAGAAGCGGGCCACGGTCAGCGAGTTCAGCTTCATCAAGGGCCTGGCCGTCGCCATCGTCTCGGGCATCCTGAGCGCCTGCATGGCCTATGCGATGCAGGCGGGGGAGCCCATCGGCAAGGTGGCCCTGGACCACGGGGCGCCCACCTTGTTCCAGAACCTCCCCGTGCTCATCGTCGCCTTCTTCGGCGGCCTGCTCACCAATGCCGTGTGGTGCTTCATCCTGATGGTCCGCAACCGCACCCTGGGCGACTTCGCCGCAAGCCAGATCGACGGCGAGCGCGTGCCCAAGCTCGGGAATTACCTCCTGTGCGCCGTGGCCGGCGTCACCTGGTACCTCCAGTTCTTCTTCTACAGCATGGGCACCACCCAGATGGGCGAGTACGACTTCTCGAGCTGGACCCTGCATATGGCATCCATCATCATCTTCAGTACCCTGTGGGGGCTGGCGCTACGCGAGTGGCGTGGAACCAGCCGGCGAACCCACGTCTGGATCACCCTCGGCCTGTTCCTGCTGATCCTGTCGACCGTAGTGATCGGCTACGGCAACCAACTGGCAAACTGAGCCACCCGCTTCGACGAAGGAGACTACCTATGAGAGCGACATACCCACTGACCATTGCCATGGCCGCCCTCGCCCTGGCCCAGCTAGGGGACGCCGCTCGGGCGGACAACCTGGAGGAGCGCTTCCTCAGCCCGGGCCCGGAGGAGCGGCAGCTCACCGGCCCGCTCTTCTGGCTCCATGGCGATGAGAGCCGGGAGCAGCTCGAGGGCACGCTCCGGAAGGTCGCCGAGGGCGGCAACGGCTGCTTCACCGCCGAGTCCCGGCCCCACAGCGACTGGCTGGGCTTCGGCTGGTACCGGGATCTCCAGATCTGCCTCGCCGAGGCCCGGCGTCTGGGCCTGAAGATGTGGATCTTCGACGAGAAGTGGTGGCCCAGCGGCGAGGTCGGCGGCGAGGTGCCGCCCGCCTATGGCAGCAAGTGGATCGACATGGCCGCCTTCCCCGTATCCGGAGGCGAGGAGGTAACCTCCATCGTGGACGAGGCCCACTTCGTCGCCGCCGTAGCCGGCCGCGTCAGCGGCGATGCCGTGGTCGGTGAAACCCTGATCGACCTCAGCGACGAAGCCGCCGATGGTTTGCTGGAATGGACCGCCCCCGAGGGCGAATGGACCGTCATGGTGTTCACGTGGCGCCCGAGTGAGGGCCGCCGCGGCCGGCTGCTCGTCGATGGCGCCAGCCAGGACGCCGTGGACTGGTACATCGAGACCGTCTACCAGCCTCACTACGATCACTTCGGCCACGAGTACGGGAGCATCATCCAGGGCTACTTCTACGATGAGCCCGAGACGTGGGGCGACTGGGGCACCGAAGTGCTCCCTATGATCGAAGAGATGGGCGGCGATTGGATGCGCGCCCTGGTGGCCTGGAAGCACCGCCTGGGCGATGACGATGAGCAACTCGCAGCCAAGTACCTCTACCAGGACGCCCTGGCCGAGGCGTGGGGGCGCACCCTCTATGGCGGCCTACGCGACTGGTGCCATGACCGGGACGTCCTGTCCATCGGCCACTGGCTCGAGCACGGCCGGGAGTACCTCCATCCACGCCTCTGCGCGGGCAATGTGTTCCAGATGCTCAAGTACTCCAGCATGGGCGGCATCGACGCCGTCTTCACCCAGTTCAAGCCCGGCGTGAAGGACGACAACACCTACCAGACCCCCAAGCTCGGCAGCTCCGTGTCGCATGCCTACGGCGCGCCCGATGATCTGGCCATGGTCGAGATCTTCGGCGCACGAGGTCAGGACCTGGGCTACCCCGAGATGAAGTGGTGGACCGACCATATGCACGTGTCGGGCATCAACTTCCACATCCCCCACTCCTTCAACCCTCGGGCTCCCTACGACACCGACTGCCCGCCGTACTTCTACAACGGCGGGTACGAGCCCCGCTGGCCCCTCTACAAGGTCTACGCCGACTACACCACCCGGCTCAGCCACATGCTCACGGGCGGGCGGCACGTCTGTCCCGTGGCGCTTCTCTACCTGGGCAACAGCTACCATGTGGGCGAGGCGACGACCCCCGAGGACATGACGACCGCGCTCCAGGACGCCCTGTACGACTGCGACTGGATTCCCTATGAGGTGTTCGAGGACGACATGGCGATCGACGGCGGCTCCCTGGGCCTACGCGAGGAGGAGTACCGCGTTCTCATCGTCCCCGCCGTCGAGGCCATCCCCCACGCCACGCTCCAGAAGGCGCGGGCCTTCCTGGAGTCGGGCGGAGTAGTGATCGGCTACGGCCGCCTGCCGAGCCGCTCGACGACCCTCGGCGAGGGGTCGGCCGATGTCCGGGACCTGGCCCGAGCCATCTGGGGCGAGCCCGGTGAGCCCTCGACCCAGGCCTGCAAGACCGCCGACAGCGGCGGCCGCTCGTACTTCCTTCCCGAGAAGCCCACCGTCGGCGACGTCCAAGCCGTCCTCGCCGCTGACGCGGGCATCCGGCCGACCCTCGAGGTGCTGGAGGGCGACACGGGCGACTGGCTCCATGTGCTCCACCGCCGGAAGGACGGCCGCGACGTCTTCTTCGTCAGCAACAATAACTGGGACCATCGAGTGCGAGACTTCACGCTGCGGGCCGTCGCGCCGGGGCACCTGGAGGTCTGGGACCCGCTGCGCGCCGAGATCACCTCCGTTCCGCATGAGCGCGAAGGCACGGCGGTGACCTTCGACCTGACCCTGGCCGGCGGGGAGAGTGTCCTGCTGGTGTTCCAGCCGCGGCCACGCGACCTGCCCGCCCGACTGCCCCACGACCTAACGGGCATGGGGCGGCGGATCGCCATCGAGCGGGTATCGGTCCCCGCCGGCGAGCCCGCCGTACCGCCCGCCCGAGGCGCCGGCGAGGGACTGTCGGGCGCCGAGTGGATCTGGCACGCCGCGGACCCGGGTGAGGTTGAGCCTTGCGAGCG
>WJIW01000217.1 GCA_014730065.1 Armatimonadia bacterium
GCCGATCGGCTGGGTTACCTGGTCTGGGGCGAGTTCCCGAACTGGGGCCTGGACCACCACGATGCCTCCGCGGCGGGCCAGATGGTCCTGGAGTGGCGCGAGGCCCTGCGGCGCGACCGCAACCACCCCTCGGTCATCGGATGGTGCCCCCTGAACGAGACCCCCGGCGGCGAGACCCCCGCGCTACTCCAGGCTCTCCTGTCCGTTACCCAGGAGCTGGATCCCACTCGGCCCTTCCTGGACACCAGTGGCTACGTGCATCTCTTCCCCGGCACCGATGTCTTCGATAGCCACAACTACAACCAGGACCCGGAGACCTTCGCCACCCAGTTCAGCACCTTCGCCCTCACAGGTCAGGACCCGTTCCAGAACAATGTCTTCGACCACAGGTCCCTGTACCGGGGCCAGCCCTACTTCGTCAGCGAGTACGGCGGCATCCGCCTCGCCGGCGAGAGCACCGAGGGCTCCTGGGGGTATGGTGCCGCGGCGGGCGATATCGAGGAGTTCTTCGAGCGGTACGAGGCCCTCACCGAGGTGCTCCTCTCGAACCCCAACTGCTTCGCCTTCTGCTACACCCAGCTCACGGACATCGAGCAGGAGCAGAACGGGGTGTACTTCTACGACCGCTCGGAGAAGTTCGACCCGGCGCGGATGCGGGCGATCAACGAGCGGCCGACGGCCTACGAGACCGATGGCCCCCTGGAGATGGCCATCGCATGGTCGCCCCTTATGCCCAGCGCCAAGGAGGAGCCTCGCGATTGGCGCTACACCACCCAAGCCCCGCCCGAGGACTGGGCCCTGCCCGAGTTCGATGACTCCGAATGGGTCGAGGGGCCCGCGGGGTTCGGAACGCCCGGTACCCCGGGCGCGGTGGTCCGTACCGAGTGGGCGGGCGACGACATCTGGATCCGCCGTGATTTCGCGTACGATGGCCGCGACTTCGACCTGGCCATGCTGGAGGTCCACCACGATGAGGACGTGCAGGTCTACGTGAACGGCGAGGAGATCATCTCCCTGGGTGGCTACACCACCAGCTACATCCTCGCCGATGTGACCGACGCCCTCGCCAAGGCTCTCGCGGATGGCGAGAACACCATCGCCGTCCATTGCCACCAGAGCGAGGGCGGCCAGTACATAGATGTGGGGCTGGTGCTGGGTATGGAGGAGCTGGACGGATAGTAGGTCCGGCCCAAGCAGCGGGGGGCTGAAGCCCCCCGCTCGCGGTCGAAGGGAGGGTGCTTCGGGCGGGGACGCCCGAAGCTACCCGAAGGGACGCCCGAAGCTACCCGCAGGAACGCCCGAAGCTACCCGGAGGGACGCTCGAAGCCGCGCCAACCTACCCTTACTCGCCGTCGTCTCTACCTCAACCCGCGCTTGCGGCGGATGATCTCCTCGATCAGCTCCATGTCCTTCACGGCGTCGGCGGCGGTGTTCACGGGCTCGGTCTCGCCGCGGACGGTGTTCAGGAAGGCCTCGGCTTGATTCCGGAAGCTCCACGTCCACGGGAGCACCGGCGACTCGCGCATCCCGTCGTCGCCCGCACGGTAGCGCTCCACGCTGGCGGGCACATTGCGCAGGAGGGGTGACGGGGTCTTGACGTCCACATAGCCATCGCCGAAGTAGGTGGTCGTGACCTCGTCCCACCACTGGCAGGCCATTCCTCCGCATTCGAGGGAGATGAGCGTGTCACCGACCGCGAGCGCCACGATCATCCGGTCGGCGTGGGAGGTGACCGAGAGCACGGTCATCTCTCCACCCAGAAGGAAGCGGACCAGGTTGATATTGTGGGAGTAGATGTTGGCGAACATCTGGACATCCTGCTTGGCCTCATCGTCCATGTCCTCGGGGCCGCCGGACTCGACCTTCAGCGGGGGGTAGGACTCCTCGGTCATGATGGGCTCGTTGTTCCCGCAGATCCAGTCACCGCCATAGCAGTGGGCCCGCACGAACTTCGGGGTCTTGTCCTCGCTCGCCCACGACCCGATGGCCTCCCGAGCCCAGCGCACGCCGGCATCGAAGCGTTTCATGTAGCCGACACACAGGTGTACGCCAGCCTGGGCGGCGGCATCGGCCATTTCCTGGCCCTGCTTCACGGACACGGCCAGAGGCTTCTCGAGTAGCACGTGCTTGCCCGCCCCGAGCAGGTCCTTGGCGACCGGCCCGTTGGCCACGTGGGGCAGGATGGCGGCCACGGCGTCGACCTCCGAGTCCTGCGCCATCTCCGTGTGATCCTTGTACACACGCTGGATCCCGTACCGGGCGGCGACTTGGGCCGCCATGTCCTCTCTTGGATCGGCCACGGCCACCATCTTGCAGCCGGGCAGGGCACTGAAGTTCGCGATGTGGGCGACCTGGCCCATGAAGCCGCAGCCCACGAATCCCATCCTGACTTCCTTCATACAGACAGCCTCTCCCCTCGGCGCCCTGGGCGCCCCATTACTCCTCAGCCGGCCTCTCGAACCGGATCGTGGCCGATGCGATGGCCACCGCGTTCGGTCCGCCATTCTCCACGACGATCAAGTTGTGTCCGCGCCGCAGGGCCTCCTTGGGCACGGGAATGGCCAGGGCCGACCACTCCTCGCGCACCCCGTCCTCCCGGTAGGTCATGTATGGGGCTTCGGAGTGGTACACCTCGGTGCCGTTCACAGTGACCCGCAGCTTGGCCGGCGCATCATGGCCTCGTTCGCCATCGCCATACAGATCCCCCTGCACGCCGATGATGGACAGGGTGTTCCGCTCCTCGGGCGGAGCCCAGTGCTCGAAGCGGAGCACGGCACTGGCGTCGGCGTAGCGATCGAGGAGCACGGCCTGCTCTCCGTCCATACGCACGGGCAGGGCGTTCGCGCCGGGCTCGACCATAACCGACGCCCGAGCCGTCTCCTCACGAGCGGGCGAGAAGCTCACCAGAACGGGCACCCGCCCCAGCGCATCGATGAACATCTTATTGTCCCAGGTTACCCGCCACTGGGCCGAGCCGAGGGGCAGCAGGCCCCGGGCGTCGGGATCGGCGAGGGATACCTGGGCTCGCTGGCCGGCGAACACCTCGGGATCAAGCGCCAGCTCCAGAATCGCCGGACGATCCACCTCCAGGAGGAGGGCGTCATCGTCGGCCAGGCGATGGGCCCGGACGACCTTGGCGCCGTCGGTCCCGACGAGGGCGTGATCGCTCAGGGGCGCGGTGAGAAGATAGAGGCCGGGGCCGGGGCAGACGGTGCGGTCGCCGCCCCGCTTATAGATCACGTGGGCGAAGTCCGAGGCCACGGGCTCGTACACATGGGCGTCCAGGTCCTTGGGCAGACGGCTCTCCCGAGAGGTGGTCAGGTAGGCGTCCCCCCGGACGGCGACCATGTCCCATGGACCCATGAAGGTCTCGATCCCGCCGACGCGCCGGAAGCTGCCCGAGCGGGGTGCTCGGTACCCGAAGGCGTGGAGCGTGCCCCCGGGGCCGACGATGTACGCATCGTAGGAGCCCTCGCTCTCGGCGGTCTGGAGGGTGGGATCCAGCGACGGAGGGGGGATGACCTCCACGGGGATAGGCTTCTCGTAGGGGAAGTTGGGCACTAGGCCATGGCGGCCCAGGCCCTCCGGCTCCTCGCGCTCCACCTCGTCCTCGGGGTCGACCTCCTCGGGGCGGGTTACGGGCACGCCCATGTGGGTCAGTACCTGGCCGAACAGGTTCACCCGGCTGAGCCCCGGCGCGCCGTTGTAGACCAGAACTCGGCCCGCACCCCGCGGGGCGGATACGAAGGCCGGGGCGCTGGGCTCGAACCACTCGGCCAGCAGGTTGCTCCCCTCCCGCGCCTTGCCTCGGAAGATCCACTGGCCCTCGGCGGCGGCAGCCTCCAGCTCGCGGCCGCTGCGGGTGTTGGTGCCCTCCAGGTCCTTCATGACGACCACCCGGCTCACGGGCTGGCGGAACAGCCGGCTGCGGTCCATGGGCAGCCGGGCATCCTGCCTGTCGCGGGACTCGCGAGCTCGCGCGCCGCCGAACAGATCCTCGGTGCCCATGTCGGCATAGACCACGGTGGTGAAGCCCCGGTCGGTGCTCTCGAAGAGGGCGTCCAGGTAGGCATCGGTGGCCCGGGCCGCGTCGCAGAGAATCAGCATGGGCGGAGGCCTGGGTGCCTCGGGCTCGACCGGGTCCTCCTCCGCCTCCTCCTCTTCCTCCTCGGCCAGCTCGTCGTCGATGTCCCGGGGGTCCCGTGGCTCCTCTTCCTCTTCGGCGGAGGCCTCGTCGGGTTCGGGTTCGGGCTCGGGCTGGGGCGGCTGGGGCACGGTTGCTGGTGGCGCGAAGGCCATGGCCACCGACCGGCCGGACTCGTTGAGCATGATGAGCGACCCAGGCACCTGATCGGGACTCGGCGTCTCAGGGGGTGCGAGCTTCTCGGCCAGTACGGTGGCCGGCTCCAGGAGCAGCACGGCATCAGGGTACGGC
>WJIW01000218.1 GCA_014730065.1 Armatimonadia bacterium
GAGCAGCAGATTGCCGGTGAGAACGACTACCATCCGGGCGATAGGATCGAATGCCGCTACCAGAGCCGACGGCGTGAGTTCGTCGTCGCGGGGCTGGTGACCACGCCCGAGTACCTGATGCTCACGCCGGACCGGTTCACCATGTTCGTCGACCCTGAGACCTTCGGAGTCGTCTTCCTCGACTCCGAGCGAGCGGGCGAGTGGCTCGGCACGGGCCGCAGCATCAGCGAGATCCATACCCTGGTCGATCCCGGTCACAAGGAGGAAGTACGCGAGAAGCTCCACGGCCTGTGCAGCTCCTATGGCGTGGACACCTCCTTCACCCAGGAGGAGCAGCCCTCGGTCAAGCTGCTACGCATGGACCAGGAGGGGCTTCGGTCCATGAGTGTGTTCTTCCCTATCCTGTTCCTGGGCGCCTCGGGCCTGTTCCTGTACGTAGCCCTCTCGCGGATCGTGCGGCTTCAGGTCCGTGTTATCGGGACGCTCCGAGCCCTGGGGCTGTCCAGCCGGCAGGTGCTGCTTCAGTATCTCGTGCAGGCTCTGCTGATGACTCAGGCCGGTGCGATCCCGGGCGCCATCGTGGGACACTTTCTGACCTTGGGCATGGGCGAGATGTACGTGCAGTATCTCAAGCTGCCCTTCGTGTTGAGCGATGTGCGCTGGGACACGATCCTCGCGGGTCTCGCCATGGCTGCCGGAACGGGCATGGCGTCGGCGTGGATCCCCGCGCGCATGGCCGCTCGCCTGAGCCCCGCCGTGGCCATGCGGGGCGACGTGGAGGGGGAGGGCAGCCTCAGGGGGGCATTCCTCCGCTGGACCCAGCGCGTCCGGGTGATGTACCGCATCCCCTTGCGCGGGCTGCTTCGGAAGCCTTCGCGCACGCTCCTGGCGATGGCGGGCATCGCCGGGGGTGCCATGATCATCATCCTGACCCTGGGCCAGTTCGTTGCCTTCGGCACGGCCATGGAGGAGTACCTGGGCGAGAGTCGCAGCTACCAGCTCGATGTGGCCTTCGTCATGCCCGGCCGCGAGGAGGTCGCCACGGGCGCCGCCGGTATGGACGGTGTGCACGCCGTTAGCAAAAGTCTCAGTCTGCCGGTTAGCGTCCGGTCCAACTGGGGCGAGGCCGAGCTGATGCTCACGGGACTGGAGCGCGGCCAGCGACTCCAGAGGATCAAGGCCAAGGGCGGGGGATGGGTCGAGGTGTCCCCCGGCGAGATCTGGCTGCCGGAGAAGATCGCCCAGCGGCTGCGGGTGGATGTGGGCGACCCCCTCCACGTGGAGTGGGCCAAGGCCAGCCGAGCCCGGCCCGTGGACGCTTACTTCACCTTGGGCGGCATCTCCCAAGCGGCCATGGGCGGCGCGGCTTACGGAGAGTACGACGACATCGACCGCAGCCTCGGCGAGCACGCGTACCCCTACACCGGCTACGCCGTGCAAATCGACTGCGACCCCGATGTGGCTCCCCGCCTGAAGCGCATGCTGGAGCGTTCCGAGTACGTGGGCGGGGTTGTGACCTCGGCGGAGATAGAGGAGCAGATCGGCGAGCAGACGGCGGCGCTGTATGGCTACATCCTCCTGCTGCTGGCCTTCGGCGAGGTGCTCGCGGGCTCGGCGATCCACACCGTCGCCACCGTGTCGCTCATCGAGCGCACACGGGAGCTGGCCACCCTCCGCAGCCTGGGCCTATCGGCCGGAGCGACCGCGGGGCTGGCGTCCATCGAGCTGTACGTGATGGCGGTGCTGGGGCTGATCGCCGGCATCCCGGCTGGAGCCGTCACCAACACGGCCTTCATCGAGAGCTTCTCGACGGAGCAGATGTCCTTCCCCTCGACGCTTCCGCCATGGGTGTTCGCGGCCACGGCGATACTGGTACTCCTCACCGTGAGCTACTCCTCATGGCGCGGACGGAAGACCCTGGCGAGCATGGATCTCTCCCAGGCCACCAAGGCCCGGGAGTAAGCGACTAGCGCTTCAGCACCAGGACGTCGCCCAGGAAGGCCGTCGGCCCCCCGCCGGCGGGCGTCAGGGTCAGCTCCGCCGAGTCCACCACCTCCGGAAGGTCGACGGGCACCTCAAGCCACTCGAAGCCGTCGTACCCGCCATGGGCCAGCTCCATCTCGAGCCCTCCCAGCGTGAGGACCGCGCGGCGCTCATCGCCCTTCGAGCCCCAGCGAAGCCTCACCAAGACCTGGCGGGAGCCGCCTAAGCGCACCTCGGCGGCGATGGGCGCGTCCTCGAGCCAGAGGTACGGCTCATCGGCGTACCGCTCGGGCCGGGCGAAGTCCACGACATCGAGGAGCCCCGGCTCATCGAGCACCCGTACCTCGATGTAGCCAGGCGGGCTGCCGTCGCGGGGCGTCGCCACTAATCTGGCCCGGCCCGGCTGGGCGCCGGCAAGGTCCCACTCCACGGTGGCGGGCCCGCCGGGCTCCACGGTCATGCCTCGCCGATCGGGAGTGCCCGCCGAAGGCGAGAGGTCGACACTGAGGGTCGAGTCGCCTAGAGCCAAGACGCGAACGGCCACGGTCGTCTCGTCGCCCGCCAGGTTAACGTAGCGCGGCCCTTCCAGGGCGACCGCCGGCACGCCATGGGGGTACGCGCCCACCCGGGTTGCGGTGATCGTGACGGGCTCGCCCGCCGCCAGGTCCAGTGGAATGCCCTCGATGAGCCGGTAGCCGGGCATGGCCTGGGACCGGCCGTTCATGTCCACGGAGTACAGGGCGCCCGAATCGACCGTCCACCACTCGGGCCACTCGTTCAGGCGGGGGTAGTTGATGGTCAGGCCCATGTGGTCGCGGTGGCGCGGCCGGTCGAAGTAGAGGGTTCCAGCCCAGTCGTCATCGGCTGAGGCCAGGAGGGTCAGAGACTGGTCGTCCCATGCGGCTCCCCATCGGACGCCCTCGCGCCAGGGCGACAGGCGGGTGCCGCCGGAGTTGTACATCGCCCACATCAGCCATGTCCGCGCGGAGTTTCCGTCACCGTACCAGCCCTCGATGATCCCGTCCTCGCGCTGGTGCGCGTAGTGCTTCTCCAGCAGGCCTTCCAGCCACTCGAAGGTCGCCTGGCGGGGCTCGCGGTTGAGGAGGACAAGGGCGCCCTCCTCGCAGTCGGCATAGGCGTCGGCGCCGCCCCATTCGGTGTAGTGGACGGCGGCCTCCAGCGCGTCCAGCACGGCCTGGCGGTAACGCTCCACGCCGAGGAGCATGTACGCGGTGTAGTAGGCGTTGTAGACGTAGCCCCACGTGTCGGGCACCCCACCCTCCCCCTCGGGAGCCATGGAGAGGATCCCGCGCTGGTTGAGCGACCGCTCCAGTAGCGTGTCCAGCATGGTGGTGAAGGACCGCTGCCACTCGGTGGCCTTACCATGCCGATGGACCCAGGCGGCGGCGAAGACCTCGGACAGGCCGCCAACGATCTCGCTACCGTGGTCGCTGAGGTTGAGGGTGGCGTTGATGGGCTCCATGGCGCCGAAGTCCCACACATGGCATGGGATGCCGCCATTGGCAGGCAGCATGCCGAGGAAGTACGCGTCACCGATGGCGATGGCGGCATCGAGGAACGCGGGGTCACCCGTGTTGCCGTGGAGCCGACACAGCACCTGAAGCATCTCGCCGTTGACCTCGGCGCTGCCCGACGGCAACCGGCCCCACTCCGTCTCTACGGCCCCATGCGCGACGATGTCCCTGGCCATGGCGCGCATCCGGTCGGTCCACGGAGTGCGGCCCATTAGCTCGGTGATGGGCAGCAGGCCGTCTTTGCAGTACTCGGAGGCTCCGAAGAGAATCCGCCCCATATCGGGCTCCGAGCGAGCGTAGGCTCCCGTGGTCAGGTCGAGGGCGTCGGGTAGGCTATCGACCCGGGTCGTCAGCCGCATCTCCGCATCGAGGATCTCGCGGACGGTGCCCGCCAGCCAGCCCTCGTCGGACAGGTA
>WJIW01000219.1 GCA_014730065.1 Armatimonadia bacterium
GACATCGGCAGCGGCCTGATAGCCCTCGTCAACGAAGTGGACCGTCTGGAGATCAGCTCCATCGCCGTGCCCCCCCTCGGATGCGGACTCGGGGGCCTCGAATGGAAGCGAGTGCGCCAGATGATCCATGACGCGTTCGCCGATGCCCCGGACGTGGATGTCCTGCTCTTCCCTCCCCAGGAAGCCCCCACGCCGTCCCGAAAGCCGATAGCGACCGACCGCCCGGGGATGACGTCCGGACGGGCCTGCATCGTGTGGCTACTCAACGCCTACAAGCTGCTGGAGTACCGGCTGACCCAGCTTGAGGTGCAGAAGCTGGCGTACTTCGCCCAGGTGTCCGGCCAGCAGTTGAGGCTGCAGTACCAGCGAGGACGCTACGGTCCCTACGCGGACAACCTGAGCCACCTGCTCAGCCGAATCGAAGGTCACTTCACACGTGGCTACACGGGAAGCCGACGTCCTGACGTCGAGATCGAGCTACTCCCTGGGTCAGTCGAGGAGGCCCAGGGGTTTCTAAGCACCCAGCCGGACACCCTCAGGAGGCTCGAGAGGGTGGCCGAGCTGATCGAGGGGTTCGAGACACCATTGGGGATGGAGCTGCTTGCATCCGTGCATTGGGTTGCGGACCGCGAGGAGCCACCGGCTGAGTCGGTCGAGGAAGCCATTGATCGAATACACGCGTGGCATGAACGTAAGCGCCGCCTGATGAAGCGAGCGCAGATCGTGGCGACCTGGGACCGCCTGGCAGAGCAGGGCTGGATCGGCGCCTGAACAGCGGATCCGCTCCGAGGCGATGGGTATCGCAGGCTCAGCGCCTCAACCTCCGTTACCCCTACGCTCCCTCACCGCCGCTACGCCCACCGTCGCCAGGTACCCTCCCGCCGCCAGCAGAATGGTCATGGCGCCCGAGGGGAGGTCCGAGGTGTAGCTCAAGGCGATCCCGCCCGTGCTGGCCAGAGCCGTGAGCAGGGCGGCCCCGATCATCATCTGCCAGAGAGACCGGGAGAGCCTCCCCGCCGCCGCCGCGGGCAGGGCCAGAAGGGCGATGACCAAGATGAGCCCGACCGCCGTCACCAGGACCACCACCGTCAGGGCAGCGAGACACAGGAGGAGGACGTAGAGCGCCTCCACCTTCAAGCCTCGCAGCCGGGCGAACTCGGGGTCGAAGCAGACCGCCGTGAGCTGGTTGTACCAGAGAAGGGCGAGGGCGATGACAATCAGGTCGAGCAGACCGATCAGCCATAGCTCGCCCGCCGTCACCATGAGGATGTTGCCGAAGAGATAGCTCATCAGGTCCTGGCTGTAGCCCGGGGTTAGCGAGATGAACAGGATGCCGACGGCCATCCCCACCGCCCAGAGGGCGCTGATGACCGTGTCCTCGCGCTCGGTCCATCGGAGGCTGACCCAACCGATGATGCCCGCGGTCAGCAGGGCCACGACCACTGCTCCGTAGAGGGGATGGAGCCACTCCCAGCCCTGGGTAACCTGGAGGTACCGTGCCACGCCCAGCCCCGCCAGCAGGCAATGGGCGATGCCCCCAGCGACGTAGGTGATCCGCCGGGCCACCACGTACGAGCCCACCACGCCGCACGCCACGCTCGCCAGGAGACCAGTGGCCACGGCGCGCTGGAGGAAGGCGTGCTCCGCGAGGGCGGCCAGGAACTCCATCAGTCACCCTCCGCCTCGGGCCACAAGTGGTCGTGGCGGACGGCTCGCACGTCGGCACCGAGTAGCTCCGAGAGAAGGTCGGAGGTCACGTCATGCAGGGCGACGGTGGGGTGTCTCACTACCTGGCCGCTGCTGACGCATAACACCGTCTCCAGGCCATCGGCGACAAAGGTCAGGTCGTGGGTAACCAGGATCAAGGTCATGGAGTCGTTCAGCTCACGCAGGAGCCGCAGGACCTCGCGCTCGATGGCCGGATCCAGACCAGCCGTGGGCTCGTCGAGGACCAGGATCTCCGGCTCGGAGACCAAGGCCCGGGCGATGAGAGCTCGCTGCCTCTGGCCCCCCGAGAGCTCGGCATAGGGCAGGCCACCCTTGCCCTCGAGCCCCACCCGATCGAGGGCCGCGGAGACGCGCTGCCGATCGTCGCTGGTGAAGGGCCCGAAGCCGCGCCCACAACCGAGCCGCCCCAAGAGCACCACATCGAGGACGGTCATGGGGAAGCGCGGGTCGGGCGAGAAGTGCTGAGGGACGTAACCCAGGGCGTGGCTCGCCATACGGGGCGGCTGACCCAGCACCCGGACCGCTCCGGCGTCGGGGGTGAGCAGGCCGAGTATCAGCTTGAGGAGGGTGGTCTTCCCGCCGCCATTGGGACCGACCACGCCGACGAACTCGCCCCGCTCGATGGCCAGGTCCGCCGACTCGAGTACGCGCGTCGTCCCGTAGGAGAACCGCACGTCATGCATCTCTACGGCAGCAGCCTCGCCCATCGCGATGCCCCAATCCTGAGGGAAGTGTGGCGGGACCCGCTTCGGGGGTCAAGGCGCATGGCCAGAAATGAAAGTGGCGCGGGGGGCC
>WJIW01000220.1 GCA_014730065.1 Armatimonadia bacterium
ATGGGCGCATCGGACCAGGTGGTGTACCGCCTGGGCAGGGGCCTTGGTCAGGCGAGTGGGGCTGCGGTCCAGCCGCCCGATGAGCCGCCGACGCCGGTCTGGTGGAACAAGGGCGACTTCTACGGCGATACCGAGGTGCGCGCGGCCTTCGGCGCCGGCGAGGGCTCGGCGTCGGTCCACATCGGCTGCGATGACTACGACCCTTCCACGGGCTACGAGTTCCGACTGAGTCCCGTTGCCGAGACGCTGAACCTGGAGATCCTGCGCCAGGGAGAGCTGCTGGCCGAGGGATCCATGCCGTCGGCGCTGAGCCTGCCCGCCAGCCTGTCCTTCCAGGTGCGCGGCGGATTGGTGACCGTGGGGTGGGACGAGGGCGTGGCTCTTCAGGCCTACGACCCCGAGCCGCTCACGGGCACCAAGGTGGGTCTGGCCAGCCAAGGCCTGCCGCTTGATTACAACGCCGTGTATGCCTTCGCGGTGGAGCAGGAGGACTATACCTTCAGCGACGCCCCCGCCGAGTGGCTGGAGGAGACGGGCACATGGGAGCTTTCCAGTCGCTGGACGTGCTCCCAGGAGTGGAGCTGGTGGTCGGGTCGGAGCGAAGAGGGCGCCCTCATGTGGAGCAAGCCCAGCTACGGGTCCGACGTCACTGTGGAGCTGTACGCGGCCATGAAGATGGGGCTGGCCAGTGCCAGCGGCCGCCAGTACAAGCATCCCGAGGACATCAACATCACCCTTTGTGGCGACGGCCAATCCATCGCTTCGGGCTACAACTTCATCGTGGGCGGGGCTGCCGACTCCAAGACCCAGATCTGGAAGGGCGACCGGCTGCTGGCCGAGACCGACGATCCCAAGGCCATGTTGCCGCGCCTCACCAATAGCCTGCCGAACATGAACGACTTCCATCGCAAGTGGTGGCAGGTGCGGGCCGAGAAGCAGGACGGCCGCCTGCGGCTGTATGTGGACAACTACCTCGCACTGGAGGCCCACGACACCGAGCCCCTGAGCGAGGGCCATATCGGCGTCTGGACCTTCGACAACGGCATCATGGTGGCCCGGACGAAGGTCTACGGATCGCGTGCCGACGGCATCCTCGTCCCGCGCATCGCCAAGGAGGAGGCCGTGGCCCAGCTTCTGCCCGGCCTGGAGCCGCTGCCTCAGGTTACATCCCCGAGCCATGCCGCCCTCATCGAGGATTTCGAGGATGGGCGTGGCGAGGCCGAGACCTTCTACCACCTCGACCAGCAGGGACCGGGCGCCGAGCCCCGGGCGGGCCGGGAGCAGGGGGCCGTGGCCGTTCTCGATGGCGACAACGCCCTGGGCGACGGGTACGCTCTGCGGATGGTCAACGAGCACCCCGGCGGGAGCTTCGGCATCTACGCCCTGCATACCGACTTCACGCCCGCCAGCCACGGCATACTGACCTTCGACTACAAGATCGGCCCCGGCATCTACGTGGATGTGCTCCTACGCAGTGAGACCACCGACTACCGGGTGACCTTCACCGGCGGGGACAATCCCGTCGACCAAGCCGTGGAGCTGGGGGCCATCGAGAACGTTCAGGCGGACGGAATGTGGCACACCGCCCGCTTCGACATCCGCGGACACCTACTCGCCCTGGGAGAGGATCCGGCGCAGATCACCATCACCGACGTCGCCATCGGCGCCTTCCAGTCGGACAAGATGCTCCAGATGGGCGTGACGGGGAATCGGAAGGGCGCCACCTGGTGGATCGACAACTTCGGGGTCTGCAACCCCGGCGGAGCTTCCGGCGAGTTCACCTGGCCGCCCATGGAGGGTGCCGGGGGCTACCGTTACAAGGTGAGCGCGGCACCCCAGGTCGAGATGAACGGCGATGCCGCTCTGGTTCGCGAGCCGTCCATCAGCCTCTCCAACCTGGTGCCTGGCGACTGGTATCTGCACGTTGCCGGTGTGGCCGCCGATGGCTCGGTGATCGATGCGTTCCGCCACCGGTTCCAGGCCGAGGAGTTCGCCCCCGTGGTCGCTCCCAAGGTGCCGGAGGGTGCTCGCGCAGTTCCCGGTGGCTGGCTGACCCTGGAGGTAGACAACGTTCCCTCGGGCCTCATCGCCGAGTCGGTGCGCGTCATGCTCGGCGACAAGGAGCTAACGGCGGAGAGCGAGGGTATCCGGGTCGATACGGCGGGCAGCCGCGTGCTCGTTGACTTGGAGCGCGCCCTGGAGCCCACTGATGCCACGGCGATCGTTAACGTGGGGCTGATCTCCGCCAGCACCTACTCCGGCCGCCAGGTCTCGGGTGGTCCCTTCCGCATCGCCGTGGACCGGTCCCTGGACGTGAGCCCACCGCCTGCGCCCGTGATCGAGGAGGTCGGCGCGGCGCTGGTGGACAACGACTTCGAGAGCGGCATCGGGCAGTGGACCAGTGACCAGCGCAGGGGTCACGGGTCGGCGGCGCTGCGCATCGATCACACCACCGCCGCCTCGGGGAGCGCGTCGCTCCGGCTGACCAAGACCGAGGAGGCGGGCAACTTCCTGGCATGGGCCGCCCCCGCGCCCTTCGACGCCGGGCAGCACCGCCTCGTGAGCTTCGACTACAAGATCGATCCGTGGGTGCGGATCGACATGCGGGTGCATATGCAGACGACGCGCACCTGGCATGTGATCAAGATGACGGACAACGACAATGATGGAGGGGGCAGCGTTCGGCTCGGCTCGCTTCCCATCGTCGCCGATGGCAAGTGGCATCACGCCGAGATCGACTTGTACGCCCTGCTGCTCTCGAGGTTCCCGTCGGCCCCCGATTACCGGGTGGCCCGCATCGGCTTCGGCGGAGGCGGGTGGGACGGCAACCCCAAGGGCACTTACTGGAATATCGACAACTTCCGAGTCTCGAGCGTAGCCTCGGCCAAGGACCGGGTCATCCTCAAGTGGGCTGCCGATGATCCGAGCGGGATCGACGGCGCGAGCTACGTTCTCGATCAGGATCCGTCGACGGAGCCCGATGCCGAGGTGGACACCCGCCAGCCGGCGCTGGCTATCGAGCCGGGCCTCCCCGATGGCTGGCATTGGCTCCACTTGAAGGTCGTCGACGGACGGGGAAACTGGAGCCCCACCACCCACCATCGGGTGTTCCTGGACAGCCAGGGCCCGGCGGTCTCGGAGAGCACCATCGAAGACGGGTCGCGGATGTGCATCGATGCCTTCAGGATGAAGGTCGTCGATAGAGGCAATCCCTGGTCGGGGGTCGACCCCTCCAGCCTGAAGCTCAGGGTGGGCGAGAATGTGTACTCGGTCGACGGCCAGGTGCTTCAGTACTCGGCCGAGACGGGCGAACTGAGGTGGGATGCCCAGTCCAGTCGCTCGGCCCCGCCAACATTCGCCGACCAGCAGGCGATCACGGTCGCCCTCGAGGACGTTCGCGACCATGCGGGCAATCCGCTGGACTCGCCCTTCCAGCAGACCTTCGTCATGGACTACGGCCTGGACCAGGGCCCTCCTGACCCGCCCCACGTAGAATCGCCCTCCCACATGACTGCCGTTTTCGAGCCGTACGAGACCGTTGTCGGTAGTGCCGGCAAGCCCGCCGGGTGCCGGATCGACATCGGCCGGGAGGGTCTCGGCGGTGCGGGCGATGAGCGCGTCGTGGGCCGGCTTGGCAAGGGCTGTCTCCGGATCACCCGAACCCAGGGCGATACCTTCTCGGCCCAGGTGCTGGGTGATACCGTGGACCTCAAGGAGTTCCCGTACCTGACCTTCGATTACCGCTGCCCGCCCGAGGCGAAGGTGGACCTGATCCTGACCGTCACCACAGGCGATGGCCCTGTGCCTATCGTTGTGCGGTTCACCAATCCCAGCACCGAGGCCCCCTTCGCGGTCCGCGGCGCTACCGCCGATGGCGCGTGGCGGTACGCCGAGGTGCAGGTGCTGGACATAGCCCGCCAGATCCTAGGCGATGCCCGCAACTACCGCCTCCTCGCGGTCGCTGTGGCGGAGCCCGTGGTTCCGCCCGCAACGCCCGAGGGCACCGCTATCGATTTCGACAACGTGTGGATGACCCGGGGCGGCAACGGGCCGCTGCAGTTCACCTGGAACGCCACCGACCCCACCGGCATCGAGGGCTACTCATGGGTGTACGATGACGTGCCGTACACCGTCCCGCCCGAGGAGGTCATGGGCACCGACGAAGCACTCGACCTGCCCGAGCAGCCGGGCGGCCGCTGGTACCTGCATGTGCGTGCCAGGGATGGAGCAGGCAACTGGAGCGAGACGCGGCACCTGGCGATCTACGAGCAGGAGCAGTAAGCCGGCAGGCCAGCCACTCCGGCCCAAAGAAGCACTCCTTCCCGCCGCCCTGCTGGGCGACGGGAGGGAGGATGGGCGCCGATGACGATACTGCTTCTGCTCGCCATCACCGAGGTGGCGGCCCTGCCGGGGGACCTGGGCATGGTCACCCACGACCTGGGGCCCCTGGGCCGAGGCACCAAGCCCTTCCGAACGGGTCTCGTGCACTCCAGCGGCGACCTCTTCCTCGGCACGTACGGCCCCCAGCCAGCGCTTATCTGGCGGTACGACACGGCGACGGGTGACCTCATCAAGGTAGGGGCGCCCGGCGAATACCAGCTCGATTCCATGGTCGAGGGACCCGATGGCCAGATCTATATCGGCACGGCCTACGGCGGCTTGGTCTACCGCATGGACCCAGCGACGGGCGAGGTCGTAAGCCTGGGAAGCCCGCCCATCGAGTCCACCTCGTGGATCTTCACTCTGATCCTCGCCGATGATGGCAACATCTATGGGGCCAAGGGTGTGGGCCTGTTCCGCCTGGACCCCTCCGACGATTCCATTACGCCACTCGGTCTCGTGCCGGGCAATCACAAGACCCTGGGGCCCAACGCCTCCATGCCCATTGTGCGATCCCTGGTGCAGACACCCGATGGAGTCATCTGGGGTGACACCAACCGCTGGCTCTTCCGGTACCACATCGAATCGGGCGAGATCGAGCCCGTGGTGGACATGGCCGAGGTCGATCCCGCCACGTACGCCCTGTTCCCCGTCGGAGGAGACTTACCCACCAATGACTGCTGGTTCGGGCTCTATGCTCGCTTCTCAGGCGAGGAGGTAAGCGCGCCCCTCTGGGTCGTTCGGGAAGGCGAATCCGAGCCCCAGCCGGTGGACGTCCAGGGCATGGAGGGGCGGCTGATCGGGAAGCCCATCTGGTGGCGCGATGGCTCGGGCACGCCGGTCATGATCATCCCCACGTGGGAGGAGGAGACCGGTCGCTCGCACTTCTACACCGTCGATCCCGAGGCGGGGCGGGTGCTCTGGGAGTGGGAGAAGGACTTCCACGAGCCCCAGGGCTTCCTCATCCCCGACAATGAGGGCGATTTCTACCTCTTCACCTTCACCCGGCTGGCCAGACCCGATCCCCAGGGCCGTCGGCTGGTCGTCGAGGTCACGAATCCGACGCCCGCCCAGTGCCGATGCTTGGCCATTAGCGATGACCGAGTACTAGGCACCGATACGTACGACCTGGGGTATGCCTTCACTCGCGATCTGGAGACGGGCGAGGTGCGGAATCACGGCAAGGTCTGGACCGACGATCACCGCTGCAACTACGGCCCCGCCGCCTTCGCGGGCCATGGCCGGTACTTCATCGCCAACCACAGCGAGGCCATGGCGGCGCTCTGGCTCACCGACGTACAGACCAACCGCCACTGGCGGATCGGCGAGAGCGCGATCCAGCTCATCGGCCTCGACGATGGGAGCGTGTGGGGCGTGCAGGGCCCCAACCCCGCCGGCTATGCCTTCGCACCCGACCGGCACTGGATACCCAGTTGGCGTGCTCGGCGGGGCCGAGTCTTCCGCTACGAGCCGGGCGCCGACGCGGTGACGACCTGGGAGCACTTACCAGAGCTAGGCCCCATCGCCGCCCATCCAGACGAGCCTGGCGCCATCTTGGGCGCCGCCGGCAAGCACCTCTGGTCGGTATCCGCATCGGGCGAGGCCACGCCCCTCGGCGAGATGGAGCGCGACGTACGAGGGATCGTCACGGGCGGTGGCGAGGCATATCTCTTCATGGACGACGGCACCCTGGCTCGCTTGGACGCGGTGGATGGGGCGGAGGCCACCACCATCGCTACGGGCTTCGGGCCCGCCGGGCGCGGTCTGTTCCGCCTGCCCCGAAGCGGCTGGATCGTGGGGCTTTCCGCCGATGGCACGGTCTCCATATGCGATCCGGCGACGGGCGATACCACTCGGGTCCAGGGCCCGCCGCCACTGCCCGCCGGACCCGCCGTGGATCCCGTCCATGACGCCTGGTACTTCGCCGACGATACCGTGGTTCGGTACGAGCTGATGGCGGGCGGGGACTACCAATCACCGGGCGTGGTCGACCGGTTGCCCGCCATGCGCGACGCCCTGGCATCACGCATGGACTTTCCCCTGTCGTGGACCAGCGGGAGCCACCAGGATTTCGAGCGATGGCGAGCCGAGGCACGAGACAAGGTCATGGAGCTCTTGCTGCCGCCGCCACCCGAGGCGGACTTCGACCCCGTGGTGCTCGCCCACGAGGACCGGGGCGAGTACGTGGCACTGAAGCTGGCTCTGGACCTGACGGGCGATAGCCGGGTGGCGGCCTACATGACGGTGCCGAAGGGAGAGGGCCCCTTCCCGGCGGTGCTTCTACTCCACGACCACGGCGCGCGCTTCGACATCGGCAAGGAGAAGATGATCAGGCCCCTGGCGACGGACATGGGCCGGCTCGAATCGGCGCGGGAGTGGACGGATACCCTCTATGGCGGCCGCTGGCTGGGCGATGAGCTGGCCCGGCGGGGCTATGTGTGCTTCTCCACCGACGCGCTGAACTGGTCCGAGAGGGGAGGCGGTGGCTACGAGGGCCAGCAGTCGCTGGCATCCAACCTGCTGCACCTGGGTACCTCCTTCGCCGGCCTCATCGCTCATGAGGACCTTCGGGCGGCGGAGTTCCTCGCCACCCGGCCCGAGGTAGATGCCTCGCGCGTAGCCGCCATGGGCCTCTCCATGGGGGCATTCCGCACCTGGCAGGTAACGGCCCTATCGGATCACATCGGTGCGGGGGTCGCGATCTGCTGGATGGCGACGGTGAAGGGCCTGATGGTCCCGGGCAACAACATGACCGTCGGCCAGTCGGCGTACTCGATGCTGCATCCGGGGCTCTTCCTGTACATGGACTACCCCGACGTGGCCAGCATCGCGTGCCCCAAGCCGCTGCTGGTGTATGCGGGCGAGCACGATCACCTCTTCCCCGTGCCATCGGTCCGCGAGGCCTTCGACAAGATGGAGCAGGTGTGGGCCTCGCAGGGCGCGGGGGATCGGCTGGAGACTCGCATCTGGCCCGTGGGCCACGTGTTCGACTTGGCGATGCAGGATGAGGCCTTCGCCTGGCTCCAGGAGCAACTGGGTGAGGCCGACTAGGGTTAGGGATACCGGCCGACGCCGGAAACGTACCGACCGACGGCTCGGGGAATGGGGTGGATGGATGAGCTCTAGCGGAGGCGCCGGCGCCGTCTATGACGCTTACCTGGCAGCGCTGGTCGCCGGCGATCGGCGCCGGTGCTGGCGCCTGATCGAGTCGGTGGTGGCAAGTGGGGCTAGCCTGGAGGTGGTCCACCAGGACATGATCCAGAAGGCTCTCTACGAGGTGGGCGACCGCTGGGAGAGGAACGAGTTGGGCGTTGCCGAGGAGCATCTGGCCAGCCACATCTCGGAGTGGATCATGGGCCTTCTACTGCCGCACTACTCACCCACCGAGCGTATCGGCCGGCTAGCGGTGATCTCGTGCGCCCAGGGGGAGCGGCATGCCATCGGCCCGCGCATGGTGGCCGACGCCATGGAGGTGCGAGGCTGGGATGCCATCTTCCTGGGGGCCGATCTGCCCATCGGCGACCTTGTCAGGCTCACCCGGGTTCGGCGGCCGGACCTGGTAGGCGTCTCCATCACCACCCGCGCCCAAGTGCCTGCCGGTCGGGAGCTTGCCCGCGAGTTCGCGCGGGAGTTCCCCGACACGCCCCTGGTGTTCGGAGGCCAGGCCTCGGCGGAGCTGCGGGCCCAGTCGGCGGACCGAGTCCACGTCTGCCGGACCCTGGGCGATCTGGCGGGCCTACTGGATGAGGTCGAGCGGACCTAGCCTACCCGTAGTCCTCGCCGTTCATGCTGCCCACGACGGAGGCTTGCCAGCGCTCCAGCTCCAGCAGCATGCGGTGCGCCCTGGCTCGCTCGGAGGAGGCCAGGTCGGTCGACTCCATGGGGTCGCTGACCAGGTTGTATAGCTCGATATGGTCCTCGTAGTCATCGCCGGAAATGCGGTGGAGCTTCCAGTCCCCATCGCGCCAAGCCGCGTGGCCTCGGCGGTCGCTCTCGGGATAGGTGACCTGAATGTCGCCCGCATCGGCCCGCAGCCGCTCGGGGTGGAGGGAATCCTCTCCTCGGCGCTGGGCCTCCAGCAGCTCGGCCATCCACTGCTCGCTTCGGACCGGGATTCCCTCGGCCGGGTGGTGCCAGAACCCGATGCCGGGCCGCTCGATCCGGCCACCCTCCACGAGTGGCCTGAGGCTGACGCCATCCAGGGGGCGGCCCGTCAGCGGCGGCAGGCCGAGGGTGTCGAGGAGCGTCGGCCCGATGTCCGAGGTGACGCATGGCGCGTCCGTTGCCCGGGCCTCGGGGATCGCCGCGGGCCACTCGATGATGGCGGGCACGCGCAGTCCGCCCTGGTAGACGCTGCCCTTGGCGGCCCGTCCGCCCGTGCTGCCCTGCTCGGGGAGGCCGCCGTTGTCGCTGCAATACCACAGCAGCGTGTTCTGGCGGTGGCCCGAGTCGGCCAGCCACTGGCGGAGCATTCCCATGGATCGGTCGATTCCCGTAACCTCGCCGTAGAAGTCGCGAAGCTCCTCGGGCTGATCGGCATAGAGGACGCGATCCTCCTGGCTGGCTCGGTGGGGCAGGTGCGGTGATCCGAACCACACCACCGCGAGGAAGGGCTGCGGCCCGTCGGCGTGGCGGGCCATGAACTCCATCGCCGCCTCCACGGTGACCACGGAGCTCTCGCCCTCCAACGGCGTCGCCTCTCCCTGGCGGCTGAGTATGGGATCGTTGTCGTAGAAGTTCGGCGCCGAGAGCCACTCGTCGAACCCAAACGCCCCCGGGTTGACGGGACTGCCGGCCAGCACGGAGCCCAGGTGCCACTTGCCGAAGTGCCCCGTGACATACCCCGCCTCGCGCAGCTTCTCGACGAAGGTCGTCTCTTGCGGCCGCAGGGAGTGCCCCCAGGTGAGGGTGCCGCACCGGTTGGGGTGCCTGCTCGTCAGCACGCTGGCACGGGTCGGTGAGCACACCGGCGCGGCGGCATGGCACTGGTCGAAGCGAAGGCCCGAGGACGCCATGTCGTCCAGGTGGGGCGTCTTCAGGACGGGATGGCCGTAGTAGCCCACGTCACCCCATCCTTGGTCATCGGCCATACAGAGGATGATGTTGGGCGCGGTGAGTCGGGTCTCGCCTTCGTCGCCGCTAGCGGCGATGGCACCCAGCATGGCCGCGCTGGTGCTCAGGAGGAACTGGCGGCGTCTCATGGCGTGTATCCTCTCTGTCCGCCGGGACGGCACGGTCGGCCTACGGCCCTTCCAGTGCTTCCAGCGGGATGATGGAAAGACCGCAGTCTTCCTTGGTGATGGAGTAGACCACGTAGATCCTGCCGTCATGCTCGTAGGCGTATGGGTAGGACCACTGTGAGGACCCGAAGTGCCCCGAGCCCCGTGCCGAGGGACTCCGGCCATGGCGGATCCGATGGACATGGCTGAGCAGCGTCTCCCCCGGCTCCGATACCGCGATGAGGAGCGTATTCCGGCTCGGCCAGTTCGAGACGAGGCATCTCTGCCCAGTGCTCAACCTTAGGACGTACGGCTTGGAGTCGGCCATGGGGTAGTTGCTAAGGGCGAGGGGCGTCCAGGTGTGCCCTCCATCATCGCTGGTGGAGACCAAGGCGACTCCCTGGTCGCGTGGCCGGGTGATGGCGAGAACCGAGTCGCCATCGGGTAGCACTGTGGTCTCGCCGAAGGAAATGGACGTGCCCTGCGGGAC
>WJIW01000221.1 GCA_014730065.1 Armatimonadia bacterium
GCATACCCGAGGCTGCGTCTTCCGCGGCGAGCTGACGGGCCGGTTCCTTCCCGATCTTCACGCGAGGAGTTCCCATGAGCCATCTGTCCTCCAGTGCTTCGGTTGTGCCCGAGGAGCGAGCGGCGGTCGTCGGCATCGGCTATGTTGGCCTCACGCTGATGTGTGCCCTGGCCCGAGCCGGACTTCGGCCCATCGGCTACGACATCGATCAAGACAAGGTCGACCGGGCCGGCCGGGGCGAGATGCCCTTCGAAGGCGCAGAAGCCGCGCTCGACGACCTGCTTCGCGACTTGGCGGGTAAGCGGGCGTTCACCACCACATCCGCCGCCGCCGATCTGGCCGATGCCACGGCCGTCTTCATCGCCGTGGAGACCCCCGTTGACCCGTCGGACAACAAGCCGCGCTACAGGGCTCTCAAGGCGGCCCTGGAGGGTATCGCACCGCACCTGTCTCGGGGAGTGCTGGTGGTGGTGGAATCGACGATCGCTCCGGGCACCATGGGGGGCCTCGTCCAGCCCGCCATCGATGGGGCTCGGGGCTGGACCGTGGGCGTGGACTATAACCTGGTCCACTGTCCCGAGCGCGTCATGCCCAGCCGGCTGCTCCAGAACATCAGCACTACCGACCGGGTGGTCGGCGGAGCCACGCCGGAGTGCGCGCTGCGAGCGACGGCCATCTACGAGCATGTGACTTCGGGGGCCCTCCACCCGACGACGGCCCTGGCGGCCGAGATCTCCAAGACCGCGGAGAACGCCTACCGGGACGTGCAGATCGCCTTCGCCAACGAGCTGGCGCTCATCTGCGAGGAGCTTGGGGCCGACGTCTACGAGGTCCGGGAGCTGGTGAACTCCAGCCCGGGTCGGAACGTGCATCTGCCCGGGGCGGGTGTCGGGGGTCACTGCATCCCCAAGGACCCGTGGCTTCTCTGTGCGCCCATCGAGGGCTTCCAGCCCACTCTCATGCCCTCGGCGAGGGCCATCAACGACGCCATGCCCCTGCACCTAGTCAGACTGATCCAGCAGGCCCTCGGTGCCGAGGGTAAGGCCCTGTCGGGCTCCATCGTCGCCGTCTGGGGCGCGGCCTATCTGGAGAACACCGACGATCTGCGCAATACGCCGGCGCTGCCCTGCCTCCGCGCCCTCGCCGAGGCGGGGGCCGAGGTCCGGCTGGTGGACCCCCACGTGGACCGGCTGGAGGAGTTCGAAGCGGGATCGGATCCGATTGCGGCGGCCACTGGCGCCGACGCCGTGGCCCTGGTGACGGCGCACCGGGAGTTCGCGGAGATCGACCTGGGCACGCTGGCGGGCGCACTCCGCACCAAGGTTCTGGTCGATGGCCGCAAGGTCTTCGAGCCCGCCCTCGCGCGAGACGCGGGCCTGCGATTCCTGGCCATCGGCCGGGGTCCCCACATGCTGTAGCCGCTCGGCGAGCCCGGGCGATAAGAGGATGATGCGAGAATGGCGAGCGATGTGAAGGCGATAAGGGTCGGCGTGATCGGGACGGGCGTGATGGGAGGTCACCACGCGCGGGTCGCGGCCAGCCTACCGGGCAGTCAGCTCGTGGGCATCTACGACCCCGACGGCGAGCGCGCCGCCGAGGTGGCCGAGTCCTACGGCGTGGAGGCCGCTCCCTCCATCGGGGCCCTGTGCGACCAGGCCGAGGCGGTGGTCGTGGCCTCACCCACCATCACCCACGGTGAGGTCGGCCGCCAGTGCCTCGAGGCCGGATGCCATGTGTTGGTCGAGAAGCCCATCGCCGCGACTCTCGATGAAGCCGAAGAGCTTGTCGCCCTGGCCGCCGGCGCCGGCCGCCACCTCATGACGGGGCACGTGGAGCGTTTCAACCCAGCCGTCATGACGGCCATGAGCATGGTCGACGGTAACGAGATCTTCGACTGCGCCTTCCAGCGCCTAAGCCCCGTCAGTGGCCGCGACCGGTCGGTGGACATCGTGCTCGACCTGATGATCCACGATATCGATCTGGCCTTGGGGTTCGTCGGCTCGTCCGTCAAGGAAGTCCAGGCCGTGGGCCAGACGATCCGAGGCGAGCTGATCGATCACGTCACCGCCCTGCTTCGCTTCGAGGATGGCACCACGGCGAGCCTGGGCGCGTCGGCCGTTAGCCAGGCTCGGATCCGGACGGGTGTGTTGTTCACCCGGCAGGCCCAGTACACCGTGGACTTCGCCGCTCGCGACGTGATGGTGGTGCGCGACGGTCGCTCGGTCATCTCCTCTGAGCATGCCGGCTACACCATCGGAAGCCAGGTGGAGCAGATCCTCGTTCCGGCTCAAGAGCCCCTTCAGAACGAGCTGCGCGCTTTCCTCGATGGCATCCGCTCTGGCCAGCCCGCACAACCAGATGGTCGGGCGGGGACCGATGCACTGCGCATCGCCCTGGCGGTCCAGACCGCCGTCTGGCAGGACCTGAAGATCCTCCGCAGCTGAGCCGCGGGGCCGGGGTGGGAGAAGCATGGGCACCGAGGTCCGGGCCGCTCGTCCGGACGAGATGGACGAAGTCGCCGACCTCTTGGCGCTGGTCTTCAAGGGTGGGCGCAAGTGGTTCTACAACATCATCACCCAGGACCCCTGGCGTGATCCCAGCAACACCTTGCTGGCCCTGGTCGATGATCGTATCGTCGCTCATGTGCAGGTCCACAAGCGGCCCGTGCACTATGGCCGCTCTCGGCTGATCATCGGGGGCATCGGCCATGTGGCGACCCATCCCGATTTCCGGGGCCGAGGCCTCTCGACGGCGCTTCTGAACCGGGCCATCGAGCGCATGGGGCAGGGCGGCTATCACCTCTCGCTACTATACACCGGGATCAACGAGTTCTACGCTCGCCTCGGGTGGCGTACCATACCCATCGACGAGCTTTCGGGCCACCTGCCGACAGCGCCGCCCGCTGGCTCGGGGGGGTACGGCATCGAGCACGCGCGCATCCCCGCGGAGATGCCGGAGGCGCCGAGGGTCTACAACGCTTGGGCGCCCGGCTGGATCGGCCCTCTGGACCGCACGGACGAGTACTGGCAACGGAACCCCTCGTGGACCGACGACGAGTTCATCGCCGAGGATCATGGAGCGACCACCCGGGCAGTGCGCAACGGATGTACCTGCGGGTACCTGCGCGGACGCATCGCGAACCTGCCGCCCAGCCGGTGTGCCATCGACGAGCTGTGCTACCTACCGGGTGAGGAGGCATGCGTGGCCGACCTGCTCCAGCGTTTCATCGCCTCGGCCATTGCCGCCGGCAAGGAGCGTGTTCATCTGGAATGCGGCGACGACCATCCGGCCGCCAAGCTGCTTGCGGGCGTGACGTCGCTCACCGCTGGGCGCGATACCAGCGCCATGTTCCGCATCATCGACCCGGCGGGTCTCATCAACGCCGCGGGCGATGAGCTGAAGACGCGGCTGGCGGCGGCTGACCGTCTCGGCGGCCAGCCTCTGACCGTCGACTGCGAAGCGGGCCGCATCGCGGTCCATCTCGACGAC
>WJIW01000222.1 GCA_014730065.1 Armatimonadia bacterium
ACATGGAGCAGCTCTGTCCCGAGGCCCTGCTCATTAACTACACCAACCCCATGGCCATGCTCACGTGGATCATGAACGACGGCACTAGCATCCGGAACGTGGGGCTCTGCCACAGCGTCCAGGGCACGGCCCATCAGCTCGCCGGGTACATCGGAGCCGAGCCCCAGGAGATGACCTACTGGGTCGCGGGCATCAACCACATGTCGTGGTTCCTGGAGCTGAAGCGCGGTGGCGAGGACGCTTACCCCGCGCTCTGGGACGCTCTGGAGGACCCGAAGGTCTTCGAGAAGGACACGGTGCGGTTCGAGATCATGCGCCACTTCGGATACTTCGTGACCGAGTCCACACCCCATATGTCGGAGTACGTGCCGTATTTCCGGAAGCGGCCGGAGCTGATGGAGGAGTACGGCCTGGAGCACCGGGAGCCCGAGAAGGAAGCCGGCGCCCATCGCCGCTGGGACAGTGATGAGCACTTCGGCGATGGGGCCGCGAAGAAGGCGGCCGAGCAAGGCCCCTCCAACGAGTACGCCAGCCGCATCATCCACTCCATCGAGACCGACACCCTGTACCGCTTCAACGGCAATGTGGCCAACGATGGCCTGATCCTGAACCTGGAGCCCCAGTGCTGCGTGGAGGTGCCGTGCCTGACTGACGCCACGGGGATTCGGCCCTGCGCCATCGGCGAGCTGCCGCCCCAGCTCGCGGGACTCAATCAGTCCAACGTGGTGGTCCAGCGACTGGTCACCGAGGCTGTGCTGGAGCGGAACGTGACCAAGGCCTATATGGCTTTGGCGCTGGATCCACTGACGTCGGCCGTGTGCTCCCTGCCCGAGATCCGCGCCATGTTCGACGAGATGCTCGCCGCCGAGGAGAAGTGGCTCAAGCCCCTCTTCGAGGGAGGCGAGTAGGATGACCGGCCAGGGCCTGGTCGACTTCCACGTCCACATCGGCCGCATGTTCCGGGAGGAGCATCCGCCCCGGGCGCCCCTCACGGTGCATCAGCTCGTCGACCGCATGAACCGGGAGGGCATCGAGACGGCGGTGCTGCTTGCCCTGGAGAGCCCCGAGGGGCTCTGGGGCTACAGCCTCACCGAGCACGTCATCGCCGCACGGGACGAGTATCCCGAGCGCCTGGTCGCCTTCTGCTCCATCGATCCGCGCTACCCCATGGTTGGTGAGTTCATTGAGCACGCAGTGACCAACCACGGCTGCCAGGGCTTCGGGGAGCACGTGTGCGGCCTGCCCGTCGACCACGAGCTGTGCCATGTGATCTACGGGAAGTGCGACGAGCACGGCCTGCCGCTGGTCGTGGAGATCTCCGATACCCTGTGCTTCGATGAGCCCGGTCTGCCCGGCCTGGAGCGCTGCCTGAAGCAGTACCCGAACATCAGGTGGGTGGGCCACGGGCAGTCCTTCTGGAGCGCCATCAGCGCCGAGGATCCCCGCACCGGATACCCCGAGGGGCCCGTCGTGCCCGGTGGGGCGCTGGACCGGCTGCTCGAGACCTACCCGAACCTCTATGCCGACATCTCCGCGGGGTCGGGCCACAACGCCATGACCCGGGACCCCGACTTCACCGCGGGCTTCATTGAGCGCCACTGGCGCCGGCTGCTCTTTGGTACCGATTACCTCAGCCCCGGAGACGAGCTGCCGATCCTGAAGTGGATCCGCGGGCTTGATGTGGATGACGAGGTGCGCCGCGCCATCGGCGGCAACAACGCCCGCGAGCTGCTGGGAATGGGGTAGGCGTCACGCGGGGAAGTGACGCCGCAGGAACCCCACCAACTTAACAAAGGCGGGGTCCGTGCACTGGTCGAGGCGAAGGCCACGGGCGAGGTTGACATACAGGGCGGCACTGCGCCCCGTCTTTGTTGCACGTAGCAGCACCTCCCATGCGGCCTTCGGATCGTCGAACTTGCCCTCAGCGTTCGGTAAGTGTCCGGCCTTTCTCAGGGCCTCGTGGACGGACCTCTCGCTGATGCCAAGCTCCTCCGCCATCGGTGACCGGGTGCAGACAATCCATCGCTCGAGTTCGGGGTCGATGCAGATGGCCCTCGCACGACCGGCCCACCCGTTCCTCTCAAGCAGCTCCTGGGCGTGTGCTGCCGCGTCGCGGACCTCGAGTCTGTGCTCAGCGCCACATCCGTGGTAGTCGAAGAGCGCAACCGCAAACCGATGGCTCGATAGCAGTGGCCGCAGCGACTCGTGGGGACGACGATACACGCCCGAGTCCGTCGCCGGGCTGCGGACGATAGTGTGGGTCAGCCGCCGGACTCCGAGGCTGGACAGTCCCGAACCCAGGACGGCCTTCACCACAGCGTCCATCGTCCTGTCGGCCACCAGGACGGCCAGGTCGCGCTTTGCCGGCCCCGGGTTCATGCCAGGATCCCGGATGCCGTTATGTCCGCCATGCTCCAGTTCTCCTGCCAGTCGGCCAGATACGGATGGTGCTCACCCGGGGTGACATCCGTTGCACCGGTCGGGTCCACACCGAAGCAGATAATCTCCGCCGGCCTGGACTGTGAGAGCACGGGGAGCGAATGCGTCGCCACCAGCACCTGGTCGTCGTACATGCTGGTCAAGCTCTCCATCACACCATCCACCGCCGTGGGGTGCACGCCGTTCTCCGGCTCCTCGATGAGGTACAGGGAGGGCTCATGGGGATCGTAAGCCAGGAGGGTCAGTGCAAGCAGCCGCAGTGTCCCGTCGGACACCAGCCAGCTTGGCACAACTGCACCGTTATCGTAGTGGACCCGTAGAACGCAGTGCCGGTCGAAATCCCGCTCCTCAGTGGACACCCCCACCAGCCCAGGCAGCAGCGAGCCGACGTGCTCGATCCACTGCTTCCAGCGTGTCTCCTTCGTCTCGGCTAGAGCCTGCGCCGTCCAGGCCATATTCGAGCCGTCCGGCTGCAGGGACAGCCGCGATGTCGGTGGAGCCGGCTTCCTCATGGCATCGATGTCCAGATGAACGTCGACCACATGGCGCGTCAAGAACCGTCGCACCCAGGCGACCTTGTGGAAGGGATCGCTCGGGTCATCCTCCCTGACGGGGAGGTAAGCAAGGGCCGCGCGTTGGCGACCGAGGTGAACTGACTGGTTCCAGGTTTGCTTGCCGACTTCCCCCAACTTCCATTGGTAGTAGTCCCTGCCCTCGCGCGCCTTGCTAACCACCTTGTGCCGGCCCCGTGGGCGCGCGCTGCCGTCCAGTGCCAAGATGGTCTCGGGGGCCGCGACCGAGTCTGGAAATAGCGCGCGCTGGCCATTGCCTGTCGGCGACTCCGTCTTGCCATCCGGATAGACGAAGAGCGCCTCAGCAGCGATGCTGGGCGCGCCGCCGGCGGGAACCTCGATGGCCATCTCGTAGCGGAAGCACGCGCCCGGATGTGCTGGAAGCAGGTCCGGCGGGGGGGCAAGCTCAATGGCGAACTGCAGTTCCGCCGGCTCCCCTAGCCAAGCGAGGGCTAGGGGATTACCTTCCGACCTGTTACCCATGGCCTGTACGACCTGGATCTCCGGGGTTAGGATGTCGCGGATCAGTCTGAATACGTCCAGGAAGGTGCTCTTCCCACTCGCGTTGGGACCCACCAACAGGCGGAAGTGATCCAGCGGCTGGGAGATGTACTTGAGGCAACGGTAGTTCATGACCTCAACGCGGGTTATCATCCTGGGCACCTCCCGCCTCTAAGAGCTCCCCCATGATAGCCCAGGGGGAGCCGGATGCGGAAGCCCGGCCCCTACACCTCCACCGCGTCGATGCCGTCGGGGCTCGTCCGGCCCACGCCGTACTCCTCGGCCTTGGCGAGCCACTCGGGCCGCGGCCCATTGGCCATGCCCTGCTCCGACCGTCGCTGGCAGAGCAGGTCCCATGCCACGGCGTCGAGGGCCGCGGGATCGGTCGACACCAGGAGCGCGTTCTCGGCGTAGACCGCGTCGGCGGGGGGGAAGGGGCCGCCCCGCAGGCAGCCCCGGGTCGCGTCCATGATGACCAGCCGGTTGAGGCCCTTGATCTCCGGCGTGGCGCTGATCTCGGCGATGCCCGGTACGCCGTTGTTGCCGTGGTACCGGCCCGGGTTGTCGATGGAGCCATAGTGGTTCTTCATGGCGAAGGTCGCCTGGGTGATGCCGTGGTCCTTGAGGATCGGCATGTTGATCAGGGCCGTGGCCTCCTCCAGCGTCCGGGCGATCCGCCCCTTGAACTGGCCGTAGCTGATCTCCTTGCCGTAGGCACCATTGGTGCCGACGATACGGGGGGCGCCAGCGCTGTCGCTCAGGTCGAAGCCCGCGCCATCGAGCTCGCCGGCGTCCCGGTCGAAGACGACCACATTGCCCGGCTTCACGCCCGCCTCCAGCAGAGCTTCCACCACCACGCCACAGGTCACGGGCGAGGTGGACAGCGCGAACTTGGCGATGCAGTTGACCTTGATAGCCACCACGTCGTCGGCACCGAACAGGTCGGCGAAGGCGGAGGGCGCGTCGGCCCCTCCCGTGGCTTCCGCCATGGCCCGGTCGAGCATGGCCCGGAGGGTATCTGGGTCGACCATACCTTCGGCCACGACGGAGGGATCCCGCACGGTCACGACCTTGCTGGCGCCGGTGGGATCGACGGGCTCGGGGGCGGCGTTACCCGAAGGAGCGGGCGTCGCCGGCTTGGGTGACCCAGACGGCGTGGAGCTGGCCGCCTGCTCCTCGTCCGTGCCACACCCGGCGAGGGCGGCGGTGGCTCCCAGGGCGGCGGTCTTCAGGAAGTGCCGGCGATCGAGTCGATCCTTCATGGGCGTGGCTCCTTCATCGGGGGTCGACCTTCTATTGGCCCGCGACACGGCCGGGCCTCCTGGGTGGTACAGGATGGCGGGCCGTCCCGAAAGGGGACGACCCGCCGGGCCTGGGTGTCGGGCTGGTTCTAGCCCGCCTGACGCGACAGGAGCTCCTGGATCTCGGGGTCGTCCAGGTTGTCCTGGGTCACCACCGTGACGCCGGTGTCGATGCGGGGCTCCACATCCTCGCCCCTGGAGGCCTTCACCACGGCCATGACGCCCTCGTAGCCCATGCGGTAAGGGTCTTGCACGATAAGGGCCTGGATGGTGCCTTCGTTCAGGGCTTCCAGCTCCGGCTCGGCGGCATCGAAGCCCACCAGCTTGACCTCACCCGCCAGCCCGCGCTGCTCCAGGACCCGGGCCGCGCCCATGGCTCCCGGCTCGTTGGCGGCAAAGATGCCCTTCACGTCGGGATTGGAGTTGAGCAGGTTCTCGGTGACTTTGACCGCCTCTTGCTGCAGGCTGTTCGAGAAGACGGGCGGCAGCAGCTCGAACTCGGGATGCTGCTTGATCTCCTCCTCGAAGCCCCGCTGTCGCTCATCGGAGCTTTGGGCGCCCTGGATGAAGGGCATGACGGCCACTTTACCGCCCTCGGGCCCGACGAGATCCATGAGCGCCTGGGCCGCCTTCTTCCCGCCCAGCACGTTGTCCGTGGCGGCGTACGTCACCGGTATGGAGTCGTCCTCGATGCCCGAATCGATGACGGCGATGGGGATGCCGGCGTCCTTGGCCTTCTGCAAGGGGTCCACCAGGCTCTCCGAATCGCAGGCGGCCATGACGATGGCGTCGACGCCCGATGTGGTGAAGTTCTCGATGATGTTGATCTGACCCGCTACGTCCTCCTCGCTATCGGGTCCGCGGAACTTGACCTCGGCGCCCACCTCCGCGGCGGCGTCCTCGGCGCCCTTCTTCACCGTCTGCCAGAACACATGGGTGGTGCCCTTGGGGACGAGGGCGATGGTCATGGCCTCCCCGCCGCTTGCCGCCCCGCCGCCGCCACCGCCGCCGGCCGTGGCCGTGCCGCCCGAGTTGGCTTCCTGGCATGAGGCCAGAAGGAGAACCAGTGCTGCCGAGGCGAGCAGCCCCGCTAGCTTGGGAATGCGCATCAAGTCGCTCACCTTCTCTGGGTAAGTTGTCCGCACAAGGTTCTCGATGGCGGGTGGCGACTCCTGGCCCCTAGTCGTCGGCGAGGGCCGCACCCAGCTCCCTCAGGAAGTACTCGCAATCGGTGACCAGCCCCACGGCCTGGTGGGTGCCCCGGTCGGCGAGCTTGATAACCGTGTCGGCATCGGAGTCCACACACACCACGCGAACGGGGGCGGGGAGCAGGTTGCCTGTGGCCACGCTGTGGAGTGTGGTGGCGACGAGCACGGCCATCCCGATGCCATCGATCAGCTCGCGCATGGCTCGCTGGGCCTGGATGGCATCGGTGACCACGTCGGGTAGGGGACCGTCGTCGCGGATACTGCCGGCCAGCACGAACCTCACGCCCCGAAGCACGCACGCGTGCATGATGCCGCCCTTGAGGACGCCCTGCTCGACTGCCTCGCGGATCGACCCGGCGCGCCGGATCTCATTGATGGCCCGGAGGTGGTGCTGGTGGCCGTGGCGGAAGGGTGTGCCTTGCTCGAGGCCGACACCCAGACTCGTACCGAAGAGCTGGGCCTCGATGTCGTGGGTGGCCAGGGCGTTGCCCGCGTGAAGCCGGTCGACCCAGCCATCGTGGATGAGGCCCTCGAGGAGGGGGCCCGCGCCGGAGTGGACGATGGCCGGCCCGCCGACGAAGAGGATGTCCTTGCCCGCTTCGCGGGTCGCCTTCATGCTCTCGGCGACGCGGCGGATCAGAGTGCGCTTGGGCCGCTCGGTCGAGATGCTACTGGTCATGAAGCCGAAGCCCTCGTCGGCCTTCTCGGGCTCCCAGCGGCTGGTCCGGATGCCGTCATGGCCCACAATGAGCTGATCGCCCTGGCGCACGTCGGCGAAGCTCACGCACTCGGCGATCCGCTCGCCCGCCTCCTCGCGGACGCGGACGGCGCAGTCCATCTCGATGGCTCGCACCTCAACCCACTGGTCGTCTATCCTCACATGGGTCGGGAGGTTGGTGGTGGAGTAGAAGCCGCTGGGGTAGACACCGTCCTTCTCGCACGGGGCGAGGCTCACGCTGCCGTCCTGGGCGCTGGCGCCGTGACGCTCCACCTCCAGGAGGATCTCGTCCAAAGTCGTCCCATCATCGGCCGATACCCGCAGCACGGCCGTGCTCGGCTCCTCGCGCGTGCGGCCCATCTCGAAGCTCTCGACGTAGTACTCCCCACCCAGCTCCAGGATGACGTCGAGGACTCGCGAGAGGGTGAGGGAGTCGATGATGTGGCCGCGGATGGTGATGGTCTCGGATATCACGGGATGCTCTCCTTACGCGCCTCGGCGCGGACTTGCGTCATCGCCCAGGATGCCCGTCAGAGCCTCGATGACCTCGTTCATCGCCCAGTCGGGTGTGGAGGCCCCGGCCGTCAGCCCGACGCTCTCATCCGGCGCCAGGTCTTCGAGCCAACGGGGATCGATGTCCTCGGCGGTCTCGATGTGATGGGTGGGAGTGCCCGTGGCGCGGCAGATATCGGCGAGCCGCCGGGTGTTGCCGCTGTGGTGGCCGCCGACGACGATCATGGCGCCCACCTGCCGGGCCAGCTCGGCCGCCGCTCGCTGCCGCTGCATGGTGGCATCGCAGAGGGTGTTGTAGATCCTGAGCTCCCGGCAGCGCGAGAGCAGCTCCCGCACGCACCCGGCCAGGTTCTCCGTCGTCTGGGTGGTCTGGGCCACAACACCCACGCGGCCGAGCGCGGGCAGCCTGTCCACATCGGCGGGCTTCTCGACCACGTGGGCCTCGCCATCGACCCAGCCCAAAATGCCCACCACCTCAGGGTGCTCCCGCTCGCCCACAATGACAATGTCGTATCCCTGCTCGCCCAGATCCTGGGCTCGCTCGTGCACCCGCTTGACGAAGGGGCAGGTGGTATCGGCGACCTGGATGCCGCGCTCCTCGGCCTCCCTGAGGACCGACCTGGGAACGCCGTGGGCGCGGATGAGCAGGACGCCGCCCTCGGCCTCCTGGACCGAGTCGACCACGCGGACGCCCATCTCCTCGAGTCGGCCGACGACCTGGCGATTGTGGATGAGGGGGCCCAAGGCGTACACGGGCTTGCGGGTCACCGACTCGGCCTTGTCGAAGGCCATCTCCAGGGCCCGCTGGACCCCGAAGCAGAAGCCGGCAGCCTCGGCGACCCGCACCCGCTGTCGTCCCTTGTCGCGCGCCGCGTCCGACACCGAGCCCCGCTCCTCTCCGCCCTAGGCGAACTGCCGCAGGAAGCGGGCGTCGTTCTCCAGGAACAGCCGGATGTCGTCGATCTGGTGGCTCAGCATGGCCATGCGCTCCAGCCCGAGGCCGAAGGCGAATCCGGTATACCTTTCGGGATCGTAGCCCACGGCTCGGAGCACGTTGGGATGGACCATGCCGGCGCCACCGACTTCGATCCAGCCACTCCCCTTGCAGAGGGAGCACCCATCCCCGCCGCAGACGTGGCACGTGTAGGCCACCTCGGCGCCGGGCTCGACGAAGGGGAAGAAGTCCGGTCGGAAGCGCATCTTCACATGGGGTCCGAAGGCCTCGCGCCCATAGAGGGCGAGGACGCCCTTGAGGTCGGCCATCGAGATGCCCTCATCGACCATCAGCCCCTCCACCTGATGGAATGTGTGCATGTGGGTCGCGTCCACGGTATCGGGCCGGTAGCAGCGGCCGGGGCAGATGATGCGCACCGGCGGCTCCTGGCTCTCCATGGTTCGGATCTGCACCGCCGATGTCTCCGTCCGCAGCAGCCAGTCGGGCCCGAACCGGAAGCACTCCTTTTTGGCGGGGTGGTCCTCGGGGATATTCAGGGCGCTGAAGTTGTGCCAGTCATCCTCGATCTCGGGTCCCTCGACCACCGTGAAGCCCATGCCGATGAAGATCTCGGCGATGCCCTGAAGCGCCCGGGTCAGGGGGTGGGCCACGCCCAGCCGCTGCGCTCGGGCGGGAAGGGTAACATCCACGGCGTCGCTCGGGGCCTGCTGAGAGAGGGCCGCCAGCGCCTCATCGACCAGGGCCTGGATCTCGTCGCGTGCCTCGTTCACCAGCTTGCCGATGACCGGCCGCTCCTCGGGACTCAGGCTGCCCATGCCGCGCAGGAAGGCCGTTAGCCGCCCCTTCTTGCCGAGCATCTCCCAGCCGATGGCCTCGATTTCCTCGCGTGAGGTAGCTTCGCCGATGCGCTGCTTGGCCTCCTGGCGAAGCTGGTCGATCTCCTGCTGCATGGAACCCATTCCCATCTTGCGCGCCGCCAAGTCGCGCGGCTCAGTCTAGGGCCGGCAGAGCTGGAACAGGCAGACTGCCGCCGCCGCCGACACGTTCAGGGATTCTACTTCACGAGCCATGGGGATGGCGAGCAGCTCTCCACACGAGCCCAGAGCCGCGTCGGACAGTCCGTGGACCTCGCTGCCCAGAACCAGGGCGAACCGGCTGCGGACGCCCGCATCGTACAGGGAGAGGGGTCCCTTGGCCGTGGTGCCGATGCCCGGCAGATCGAGCTCCCGAAGGGCCTCGGGCACGCTGGGGGCCGAGACCACGGGCAGGGCGAAGACGGCGCCCGCCGATCCCCGGACCGTCTTGGGGTTGGCCCAGTCGGCACACTCGCCGGCGAGCACGACGCAGTCCACCCCCGCCGCGGCTCCCGAGCGGATGCATGAGCCTACGTTGCCGGGGTCGCCCACGTCTTCGAGGATAAGAGCCTTGGACGCCTGTCCCGTCAGGTCGGCCAGGGCGTGGCTCCGTAGGCGGAAGATACCCACGGCCTCGGTCTGGCTCCGGATGGACGCCGCCCAGGCCAGCACCTCGCGGTCGACCTCGATGATCTCGCACCCGGACCAGCGCTCGGCGGTAGTGCCGGAGATGCCCGCGATGGCCTCAGGCTCACGGTTCTCGCTGGCTATGAGGAGTCGTGCCGGCTCGGCGCCGTAGCTGAGGGCGGCCTCGATGCACCGAGTACCCTCGACCACAAGCAATCCGGCCTCGGACCGATTGCGGGCCGAGGCCGTCAGGGAGCGTAGCTCCTGGATTCTGGGATTGCGTCGGCTAGTGATCACGCCGTGGCAGTCGCTCCCTCGTCCATGGCCTGGCGAGCCGTCTGGACGATGTCGGCGAAGGCCTGGGGATCGCGAACAGCGATGTCCGCCAGGACCTTGCGGTCCAGTTCCACGCCCGCTTTGCGTAGGCCGCCGATGAAGCGGCTGTACTGCATGCCATTCTGGCGGCATGCGGCGTTGATGCGGGTGATCCAGAGCCGCCGGAAGTCGCGCTTCTTACGGCGCCGGTCCCGGTAGGCGTACTGGCCGGCATGCATGACCGCTTCTTTGGCCGTCTTATATAGGGAATGGCGCCGGCCCCAATAGCCCTTGGCCTGCTTGATGACCTTGCGATGTCGCTGATGGGCGGCGACGCCTCTCTTGACTCTCGGCATTGCTCTGGTCCTGCCTTTCCTGCCCGGTGGCTAGGTGCCGGGTAGCAGCCGCTTCACGAATTTGATCTTGGAGCTGTCCAGCTCCTTATCCTTGCGGAGGCGACGCTTGCGGGATTCGCTCTTATGGAAGTTGAGGTGCCCTTTATTGGTATGGCGGTGGAAGATGCGGCCCTTGGCCGTCTTCCGGAAGCGCTTCTTGGCCGCCGAATTGGTCTTCATCTTGGGCATCACCACTGCCCCCTTTCTGAGGGAACTCCCCCGGTGCGGTCTAGCAGTCTACCAGAAACAGCCCGGGACGCAAGTCCCGGCAGCAAAGAAATGCCGTTCCCAGGTGACAAGCGGCTCACGATGGGGTACGAACCCGGATGCGACGCGCCGAAGCCTCGACGCGAGTCATCAGATGACGGCCCGCTCCTGGGGCGGAGCGGACCCGCCATCCATATGGCTGAATCGCGGGCGCGCTACTCTTCGCTACTCTGGGCTTCGGCTTCCGCCTTGGCCTTGGCGCGCTTGCGCTCGTCCTCGGACTTGGGGTTGATGATCATCGACATCTGCCGGCCCTCCATCGAGGGGCGGCGCTCGACGTCACCCACGTCCGAGAGGTTCTCACCCATCCGGAGGACCTTCTTCCGGGCCAGGTCTTGGTGGGCCATCTCGCGCCCACGGAACAGCATGCTGACCCGGACCTTCTTGCCGTCCTCCAGGAACTTGCGCGCCTTGCGCTCCTTGGTGGCGAAGTCGTGGTCATCGGTGTGAGGACGGATGCGCACCGTCTTCAGCTCAACCGACTTCGACTGCTTCTGGGCTTCCTTCTCCTTCTTGCGCTGCTCGTACTTCCACCGACCGTAGTCCATAATGCGGCAGACGGGCGGTTTCGCCTGAGGCGCGACCTCGATCAGGTCGAGGTCCCGCTCCTGGGCGATGGCCAGCGCTTCACGAGGGGACATGATGCCCAACTGGTCTCCGTTGTCGTCGATGACCCGGATCTCGCGCGCTCTGATTCTCTCGTTTGTCCTCTGTCGCCTATCTCTGTCCGTGCGAGTTCACTCCTCACTCTCGCTGCTCAGCCGGTCGATGAAGTCCTCGAGGCCCATGGCTCCGAGATCTCCCTCGCCCCGCTTGCGAACGCCGACCTGTTCCGCTTCCTCTTCCCGATCCCCTACGACAAGCATGTAGGGCACTTTCGCCAGCTCGGCGCCACGTATCTTGTATGAGATACGCTCCCCCGATTCGTCCGTCTCCGCCCGGTAACCTGCCTCGGTGAGACGATCTCGAACC
>WJIW01000223.1 GCA_014730065.1 Armatimonadia bacterium
CCGCAGTTCTGGCAGACGCGCTCGATCTCGGGCATGGGCATTTTGCAGCTCGGGCACGGCCTGGTGGAGCCGGACATGATTGCCCCTCCCTGCACTAGGGTTCCCCTTGCCGTCCCGACGCTCCTGGCCGGTGCAAAGTGACTGTGAGCGCTGCAAGCGTCTGTTACAATACGGCGGCCAACCCAATCGCTGACGAGGTGAGCATCATGAGGTACGACCATCGGGCCGTGGAGGCCAAGTGGAGACAGGTCTGGGAGGAGCGCGGCGACCACGAGCCGGACCTGGACGCGGCGGAGGACCCCTTCTTCAACCTGATGATGTTCCCATACCCGTCGGCCGAGGGGCTGCACGTGGGGAACGTGTACGCCTTCACCGGCGCCGACATCTACGGACGCTTCCAGCGCATGTGCGGACGGGACGTCTTCGAGCCCATGGGCTTCGACGCCTTCGGGATCCACTCGGAGAACTTCGCCATCAAGATCGGCGACCACCCGAAGACCCTCATCCGCCGCAATGTAGAGAACTTCCGCGAGAACCAGCTCAAACGGATCGGCGCCCGGTTCGACTGGGCCCATCAGGTGAACACCACCGAGCCCGAGTACTACAAATGGACCCAGTGGGTGTTCATCCAGATGTTCAGGCAGGGCCTGGCCTTCCGCAAGAAGGCGGCGGTGAACTGGTGCCCCGACTGCATGACCGTCCTCGCCGATGAGCAGGTCATCTCAGACCGGTGCGAGCGGTGCGACGAGCTGGTGGAGCAGCGGGAGCTGGAGCAGTGGTTCTTCCGGATCACCGATTATGCCGAGAAGCTCCACCAGAACCTGGAGTGGATCGATTGGTCGGATATCACCAAGACGGCCCAGCGGAACTGGATCGGCCGCTCCGAGGGCGCGCTTCTCCGCTTCGAGATCGACGGCCGGGAGGAGCATCTGGAGGTATTCACCACCCGCCCCGATACGGTGTTCGGCGCCACGTATATGGTCATGGCGCCCGAGCACCCTCTGGTCGATGAGATCACCGCCGAGGACAAGCGCCAGGAGGTGGGCGAGTACCGGGCCAAGGCCAGGGCCGCCACCCAGGAGGAGCGCACCGCCGAGGACCGGCCGAAGACGGGCGTGGACATCGGCGCCTACTGCATCAATCCCGCCAACGGGGAGCGGATCCCCATATGGATCGCCGACTACGTTCTCTGGGGCTACGGCACCGGAGCCATCATGGCCGTGCCCGCCCACGATGAGCGCGACTTCGCCTTCGCCAAGACCTTCGGGCTCCCCATCCGTGAGGTCATCTCGCCCGATGGCGAGGAGCACGATCTGGAGGAGGCGTACATCGGGCAGGGCGTCATGATCCACTCGGGCCAGTTCGACGGCATGCCCAGCGAGGTGGGGAAGAAGGCCGTCACCGAGCACCTGGCCGAGAAGGAGCTGGCCGAGCCTCGAGTCGAGTACCGCCTCCGGGACTGGTGCGTTAGCCGGCAGCGCTACTGGGGGCCACCCATACCCATGATCCACTGTGGCCAGTGCGGGGTGCTTCCCGTGCCGGAGAAGGAGCTGCCGGTGCTGCTCCCGGAGCTGGAGGACTTCACGCCCGACGACTCGGGCCGACCGCCCCTCGCCCGGGCCGAGGATTGGGTCAAGGTCACCTGCCCGGGCTGCGGCGGCGATGCCCGGCGGGATACCGACGTGTCGGACAACTTCCTGTGCTCCGCCTTCTACTTCCTCAGATACCCCAGCGTGGGCATGGACGACCGGGCCTGGGACCCCGAGCGCACCCGCAAGTGGCTCCCCGTCGATATGTACATCGGCGGCAATGAGCATGCGTGTCTGCATCTCATGTACACCCGGTTCGTGGTGATGGCTCTTCACGACGCCGGCCTGCTGCCCTTCGAGGAGCCCTTCGTGAAGTTCCGCGCCCATGGGCTCCTCACCAAGGACGGCGCGAAGATGTCCAAGAGCAAGGGCAATGTGGTCAACCCCGACGACTTCCTCGAGAGCACGGGCGCCGACACACTGCGGCTGTACCTCATGTTCTGTGGGCCCTTCCAACAGGGCGGCGATTGGCGCGACGAGGGCATCGCGGGGATGCGGCGTTACGTGGAGCGCCTGTACAACCTGGTCATGGATGACGAGGTCGTCGACGCGCCCGTGGAGGGTGAGCTCGAGCGGGCCATGCACGCCGCCATCAAGAAGGTGGGCGAGGACCTGGCCGAGCTGCGGTACAACACCGCCATCGCCGCCACCATGGAGCTGCTCAACGCCATCCGCGATGCCGACACCACGCCCAAGCAGGCGGTGGAGACGCTCCTCAAGCTCATCGCGCCCATCGCTCCCTTCGTCACCGAGGAGCTGTGGCACGAGCTGGGCAATGAGGGCACGATCCACGATGGCCCATGGCCCGAGTACGACGAGTCGAAGCTGGTCACGGACACCGTGGAGATACCCATCCAGGTCAAGGGCAAGCTGCGCGGGACCGTGGCCGTACCGACCGAAGCCACCGAGGATGAGGTCATGGCCGCCGCTCGGGAGATCCCGTCGGTCCAAAGCCAGATCGAGGGCAAGGAGATCCGAAAGGTGATCTTCCTGCCGGGCAAGCTCATGAACATCGTAGTCTGAGCCGAAGGACGGAAGGGAACATCCGTGGCCGACATCACCTCTCAGGGAGCCCGCGTCTGGCAGCTTCCCCTGGGCGCGCTCCAGACCAACTGCTGGGTCATCGCCTGCGAGACTACGGGCCGGGCGATGGTCGTGGATTGTGGCGACGAGCCCGAGCGCGTGCTGGAGCTCACCGGGCTGGAGCGGCTGGAGCTGGACGCCCTCGTGGCCACCCACGGTCATGCCGATCATCTGGGCGGCTTCCCCGGCCTGTCCGAAGCGATGGGCAAGGGCGTGCTGATCCATGGCGCCGATCGGGAGATGGCCGAGACCAAGCAACACGCCGCCGTGGTGTTCCTCGGCTGGGTGCCCGAGCCGCCTGTCATCGAAGGCGAGCTCGCCGATGGCGACCGGGTCGAGGTGGGCGATCTGTCCTTCCGGGTGATCCACACGCCCGGCCACACCCAGGGGAGCGTCTGTCTGGAGGGTCACGGCTTACTGGTGGCCGGCGATCTGCTCTTCGCGGGCGGCGTCGGACGCACCGATCTGCCCGGCGGCAGCGATGCCGACATGAAACGCTCCCTGACCCAGGTCCTTCCCCGCCTGGACGGTACCCTGACAGTGCTACCGGGCCATGGCCCGACGACGACCTTGGGCGCCGAGCTGGAGCGAAACGAGTTCATCGAGATGTACCGCCGGATGTAGCCCGATCCCGGCGCAGGAGGGCCGTTGATCCGCCGGACCCGATGTGGGATGATGTGCCCGAGGTAGCGGGCAAGGGCCGGGCGAGTCAGGGGCCAGAGGATCGGGTGAGGCATACGATCTCCCAATCGGCGGAGCCTGCAAGAGGCGCGCTGGCTCCTAGCGTCCGCGATGCTCGACTGGACGTGCTGCGCGGCCTGGCCATCCTGGTCATCGCCATCACCCACATGGAGCAGGGCGAGCTACGTCTCCATCTGCTCCGTCCGTGGCTTGTCGCGCCCTTCGGAGTCTCCACCTGGGCCGAGCTATTCGTGGGGATCTCCGGCATGCTGTACGGTCTCGTCTACGGCCGGGCCTACGTCCGGAAGGGACCGGCACACCTGCTGACCAAGTCGCTCCGGCGGGCGGGCCAGATCTACGTGGCGAACCTGCTGGCCTTCCTCGGAGCCCTACTCGCCGTTCACGCCGCCTACAAGATCGGCGGCGACCGTGGATACCTCCTGGAGCAGGTGAAGCCCTACCTGATCGGACCGGACTGGTCCGCCTACCTGGACGTGGTCCTATTGCGCCGCGGGCCGGACCAGTTCGACGTCCTGCCCCTGTATGTCGTTCTGCTGCTGCTAGCCCCCGGCGTGCTGGTGCTGCTCTTGCGTCGGCCCCGGGCGGGGTTGGCTGCGTCGGCCGTCCTGGCCGTGGCCGGATGGAGTGCCTACTTCATCCCCGTGGGCCAGGGCCGGGTGGTGCGCGACCTGCTCCCCTGGTCCATGCACTACTTCGACCCCTTGGGCTGGCAACTGCTCTTCAGTGTCGGCATGTACTTCGGTGTCCGAAGGCTCTACGGCCAGCCGTCCGTGCCGCGGCACCCGTGGCTACTGGCCACCGCCCTGGTGATCGTCTTGTCCACCTTCGCCGTGATACAGGTGCCGAAGCTCCAGCGGGAGATCCACGATCCGATCCGGCTCCGCGCCGATGCGGGGATCCTGGATTCGAGAGAGCCTTCGGCCTACGCCCTGCCGACCGAGCCCAGAGAGGCCGCGAGCCTGCTAGCCAGCAAGCATTTGATGGGCCCCGGACGCCTGGTGCACTTCATGGCCCTGATATATGTGCTGGCTTACTTCCTAGCCGGCCGGCAGTGGCTGTGGCGCAATCCCGCCGCTCGGGTACTGGCCATCGTCGGCAGGCACTCCCTGTATGTGTTCGCCTTCGGTCTGGTGCTAAACTACCTGGGCCACACGGCCCTTCAGGGGGCGGGCCTGGGCACGCCCGCCGCCTTGGCGTTCCAGGTCCTGGCGGTGGGTCTTGCCATCGGCTTCGCCTACGCTCTGGAGGCGAGCCGGCGGCGGGCGTCGGCTACTTCTTCCTCGGGGTCAGGATCTTCTTGATGAAGCCAAGGGCGCCCTGGTGCCAAGCCACTCGGTGGGTGACGCCGGTGGCCCCGGCCAGCTCGTCTTTGTGGTCCAGGTACCACTGGTAGCACCGGATCAGCGCATCGCCGTTGCTGTACTTGGGCTCCCAGCCCAGCTCCCTCTCGATCTTCTCCGTGGAGACCCACGAATCCGTGTGGGCCGTACCGTACACCCACTTGTACAGGGGCGAGAGGTGCAGCGCCTCCAGCAAGCGTAGGAGGGGGATGACCAGCCATGCCGGGGTTCCCATGGGCCGCGACCCCGTGCCCGCGTACTCACAAAGCTCGCCCACGTACTCCTTGACGGGCCGGAGGTCGTGGGAGCCCACGTTGAAGGTACCGTCCACCTGATCGGCGGGGCCGGTTAGGCATAGGTAGATGGACTCGGCGAGGTCCTCCACGTCCAGAAGCTGGTAGGTGTTGTCGCCGCTGCCGATGAGGGGGATACGGGTGCCGCTTTCGACCCAGTCGCACAGTATCTGGAACACACCCAGGCGGCCCGTTCCGATGAAGGTCTTGGGCCGGATGATGGGTACACACAGCCCCTCGGCCCGGCCTTTCTCGCAGGCCAGCTCCGCCTCGATCTTGCTTTCACCGTAAGGGCCCACGCCGACCATGGGGTCGGTTTCCTCGAGGGGATGCTTCTCGGGGACGCCGTAGACCGCCGTCGAGGAGATAAACACGACCCGGTCGATGCCGTGCTTGCGGGCCAGCCGGAGGACGATGCGAGTGCCATCGACGTTGATGGTGAAGATGTCCTCGGGCTTCCACAGGGGGAGCGCGGCGGCGCCATGCATGATGACGTCGGGCTGGGTGTCGGCGATGGCCGCGTCCAGAGCCACATGGTCGCGGATGTCTCCCACGATGCCCTTGGTCCCCTCGGGGAAGTCCTCGGGGATCATGGGCTCCAGGTCGTACACGACACTCTCATGGCCCCGGTCCGCCAGGTAGTTCGCGACATGCATACCCAAGAACCCGGCGCCGCCGGTGATGAACACACGCATATGGGTCGCGCCCCCATCTCGATTCGATTCCTCGTGCCGGTGTCGCGGCGTCGAGTTCGACCGCTGCCCCCGGCGCACCTGCCTGGTACGTGGAGGGAGGAGGAGCCGGAGCCCCTCCTCCCGTCGCGAGTCAATGCCAGAAGGCCGAGCTACGAGGTATAGTCGGCGATCCACTCATCCCATCCGTCGGCGCCCGCCGACCAGGCCAGACCGGAGTACAGGCTGGTCTCGCCCGCAGAGGGCGCGCTGTCGGGGGCCCATATGGAGAGGCCCTCAAGCTCGGCGTCGCTGGTCCAGCTATGGACCACGGCGGTGCCCAGGGCGCTCTGCACTGCGCCGGCCGCGGTCTTGAAGTCGGTATCGGTGACGTTGGTCTGGACCTGGTCCATGAGATCACCCAGGTCCACGTACCCATCCCAACTGCTGATGGTCGCGGCGGCGGCGATGGAGTCGCTCCATTCGGTATCGAAGGAGCCTGTGCCGGCTACCGCCATGCCCCGAGCTGCGAGCGCGTCGACAGCGGCCTTGAGAGCGCCTAGTTCCGCTGTCCTAATGGCGCTCAAGTCCACCCCCCAGGGGTAGGCGTCGTACTCGGTGTGGTAGCCGTGGACGATGCTCTCGGCGCATGCCTGGGTATTCATGTACGGGTCCGCCGACATGGACCCGAAGGCGTAGGTGTAGTTGTAACCATCGCCGGGGATGTTCTGCTCGGAGGCGCATACGAAGCTAGCGTTGTCCTTGACCTCATAGGCGACCTCGACCATCTGCATCAGGCAGGCATCGAAGCAGAGGATGTCCAGGCTGCCGCCGGGGACGTCCACCAGAGCGTCAGGTATCTCCGCAGTGGCGATATGGCCGCCGGAGTCATCGTCCCAGCACACGCCCTTGGTCACCGGCGGCGATGTGTTCGCCTTCCAGCCCGAGCCGTGGTCCCACAGGACCAGCACTCGCCGATTGGCGGGATACGCCGCGCACGCCCAATCGACGAACTCCTTGAGCTCGTTCCAGTCGCCCGAGTTCACGACGCCCAGGTCCTCGATCATGGGTGATGTGAACTGGGAGGTACTGGAGTCGTGCTGGATCTCGAACCGCCGCGCCTTGCCGTCGGCGTACTCGTTGGCCGAGTAGTAATCCACCGTGGTGTCGACCTGGCACACCATGCTGACCTCCACCGGAAGATCCAGGGCCTCCATCTCGTTCATGTCGCTGAAGGCGTAGTCTTCCAGGTTGTTGGCGGCGGCGATGTAGACCATCACCAGCCACTCCAGGTTCTCCGGGGTGGACCGGTACCGTACCACGGGCGAGGTCGTGCTCAGGCCATCGTTATCGGTGGCTCGGAAGCGAGCCTCGTGCCAACCGGTGGTCGTGGGCGTGACCGTCGCGGTACCCGAAGTGGTCGAGGACCAGTCGAAGGTGCCGTCGTTGTTGGTGTCCCACTCGTAGAGGTCGATGGTGCCGTCGGGATCCGTGGCCGTTCCGATGAGGGACACGGAGCCGTTCACCGTCACGAACTCGGGATCCACCGTGGCGGTCACGACGGGCATGGTGATGCCCGTGGGCGTCAGGTTCAGGGCGACCTGGGTGTTCTGGCCGCCGATCACATCCACGGTGGCTTCCGCCTCGGACACGACTCGGCTCTGCTCATCCACGGCGGCCACGGTGATGATCTTACCCGGACCACTTGAGACGGCGCAGGTCACGTTGGCCACGTTGTCGACCACGTCGGCCTTGGTGATGACCCCCGACGCCTCGGCCTCGCCGTGGGCCTCCGCTTGGATGATGTACCGGATGGCGACAGTAGCGGCCGGGATGAGCCGGGCCTCCACGTCGGAGACGGGCCAGTAGATGGCGAAGGCGATGGTACCCTTCTGGGTCGCATCGCCGGTACCGTCGTCGGCCACAGGCGCCGACGGATCGGTGGCGCTACGATCGGGCGTGCTCAGGTCGGCGGGACCCGTGGTGGCACATCCGGCCAGCAGCCCCGCCACGATCACGAACAGAAGTACGAGAATGGCCCTCTCGCTGAGACGGGTCATTGCGATCCCCCCGCTTCCCGGATGATCAGGCTGATGGTCGTCACGTCCATGGCGCAGCGAATGGTCGCATCGCCACCCGTGGACTCGATGGTCAGGGTCCCTTCGTACCCGCCGCCCGCGAGGCCGGTGCGATCCACCTCGACGGTCACCTCGGCGGGTCCCTCACCCGATGCCGGCGTGGCCGTCAGCCACGGGGAATCGGAGGTGATGGACCAGATCAGGGTCTCCGAGCCCAGATTGTCGATCGTCAGCGTCTCGGCCTTGCCCAGCTCTCCGAAGTCGAAGCTCAGGCTGTCCAGGGTCAGGTCCGCCGGCAGGGCTAACCTCACGTCGACGGACGTGGTGAGCATGTCGGGACCCGATCCGTGGGTCGCCGTGACCTTTCCGGTGAAGTTCTGGCCATCGCCTGTAGTCACCGCGGTGAACAGGCCGGTCTCCGAGTCGATGGTGCCCAGGTTCGGACTGCATGACCACGTGCAATCGAGAGCCATGCGAGCATCGACCGAGCGATTGCCAAGGAGGTCGGTGCCCTCGGCCGAGAACTGGATCTTCTGGCCCGGGCCCACGTTCTGCAGATCGACCCCATCGGGCCATGACACATTGAGGCGCTTGATGTCCGCCTCGCTCAGCTCGACGCGAACGGGAATCTCCTTGGTCTGCTTCCCATACGTGGCGACCACGGTCCCGGTCTTCGGCGAGCCGAAGGCCACCTCGCGGGCCGCCATAAACTCACCCGTCTTGGCATCGATGACGCCAACGTCCCCCGTCACCGACCATTCCACCGACATCGTGTCCGTACTCAAGGCCATGCCCGTGAGAGACCTGGCCCTGAAGACACGCACATCTCCTGGCTTGAGAACCAGAGGATCGCCGGCAGGCTCAACCATCATAGTTCTCGATGAAGCGCTGGTGTCACCAGGCTGCACCTGAGTCGCGCACCCCGCCGATATCAGGAGTATCGCTAGCAGGCATAGCCCGGTCCGTGCACAGATGCTAGACATAAGAGCGGCCACCTCCACCATGCTTGACGTGTGGAGGGTATTCGATGTTACGCACACCGCAAACCCCTTTTTATGCACGCAAAGCCGCTCTCGATTGCCACATAATGCGGCGGTGCCCTACGGATCCATCACGCGACGTACAGTCTCGACCGCGGGCGGGATGTGCTCGGCTGGAACGTCATGGTGGCAGACCATGCGCACCGCGTCCCCAACATCGAAGCACCACACGCCAGCCTCCGTGAGGGCCGTGGCGAGGGTGGGAGGAGACCAGGCGGGGTCGGTGGAGCGGAAGTAGACCATGTTGGTCTGGACGGCAGGCATGGCCAGCTCCAGGCCGGGTGTCCCCGCGATACCCTCGGCTAGCTCGGCGGCCTTGGCGTGATCCTCGGCCAGCCGTTCCACCATGGTCTCCAAAGCCAGTAGCGCGGGGGCGGCGATCACGCCCACCTGTCTCATACCTCCCCCGAGCATCTTGCGCTTCCGCCGGCCTTGCTCGATCAGGTCCTTGGGCCCCACCAGCATGGAGCCCACGGGTGCGCACAGGCCCTTGCTGAAACAGAACATCGCCGTATCGGCGTCACGCACCAGCTCGGCCGCCTCCACCCCTTGAGCGACGGCGGAGTTGAAGATCCGGGCACCGTCGACGTGCAAGATGAGGCCATGGTGGTCGGCGATCTCCCGGGTGCTCGTCATCGTCTGAGGGGTAACCACGGCCCCGCCGGCCCGATTGTTCGTGTTCTCGACCCAGAGCACCCGCGTCACGGGGTGGTGCATGTTGTCGGAGTGGATGGCGGCCTCGAACCCCGCGGGATCGGGTTGCCCGTCGGCCAGGTCGGGGACGGGGTCGATGATGATGCCACCCAGCGCCGCCACGCCACCGGCCTCGTAGATGCGGTTGTGGGCGAACTGACCCATGATCATGGCATCGCCAGGCCGGCAATGAACCAGCGCCGCGATAAGGTTGCCCATGGTTCCCGAGGGCACGAAGAGCCCGGCCTCCTTGCCCAGCCGCTCGGCGGCGGCCGCCTCCAGGCGGTTGACGGTAGGGTCGTCGCCGGCGACGTCGTCGCCCACCTCCGCCTCGGCCATAGCCTTGCGCATGGCGGGGGTTGGCTTGGTGACGGTGTCGCTGCGAAGGTCGATGGTCAGGTCACGCTGATTAGCCATAGGACGCCTCCACGGATTCCGCGATCTCCTCAAGCCCCTCCACACGCAGCACCTTCACGTCGCCGCCGTCCCTTAGGAAGGTCACGGTGAAGACGCCGCGGTGGGTCGAGACGAGGGTATCGTGGTTGTACTGCTGGACTTCGAAGTTCACGTCCGCCGTGATGGTCTCCTCGGTGGAATCGGTGATGGCCACATGATCCCAGACTACCTCGAAGTTCCGGGGGCCCCAGAAGGCCTGGGCCAGGTTGGCCCTCAGGGAGGCCCGGGAGTTGCCCATGTCATCGGAGTAGTCCTCATGGAGCATGCCCACGATGCGGTTGGTCCACTCACGGTCGACGGCCTGGGCCACCTTGCCGAGGGACTGGTTCACCAGCACCGGATCCGACGGCGGCTCTCGCGTTACGAGGAAGGCCGTGATGGTGATGACCGCCACCCCGGCCGCGGCCACGAGCATCCACTTCGGCTTCATGCCCTCACTCCTTCCACTCACCCTACCACGCCGCGGCTCTGGCGTACCGGCCGGGCAATGTGGTACAACCGGGTGCATTCAGCGATGCGCCGCCGTTACGTGCCGATTAGGGGGAGCGCCGTGGCCTACGATAGCCTCAAGGAGTTCATCAAGGCCCTGGAGGCAGAGGGCGAGCTGCAGCGAGTGTCCCACCCCCTGGACCCCCACCTGGAGATCCCCGAGGTCATCGACCGGGTCTGCAAGCAGCCCCATGGCGGCAAGGCCCTTCTCTTCGAGGCGCCCACCCGGGGCGCGGCGCCGGTGCTGGCCAACCACTTCGGCAGTTACCGCCGGATGGCCATGGCCCTCTCGGCAGAGTCCATCGAGGAGCCCGCTCACCGGATCGCCGAGCTACTGGAGAAGCGTCCTCCCGATGGTCTCGGCGACAAGTTCCGCACCCTGGGCGATCTGCTCGGTCTGTCCAAAGCCCTGCCCCGCCGAGTTAAGACGGGCCGGTGCAAGGAGATCATCCGCCACGGCGACGAGGCCAGCTTGGATGCCCTGCCTGTGCTGTGGTGCTGGCCGGGTGATGGAGGGCCTTTCATCACCTTGCCCATGGTCGTCACCGCCCACCCCGAGACGGGCCGCCGGAATGTGGGCATGTACCGCATGCACGTCTACGACGAGCGCACCACCGGCATGCACTGGCATACCCATAAGGTGGGCGCAGGTCATTACAGGGGGTACGAGCGGCGGGGCGAGCGTATGCCCGTGGCGGTGGCCCTGGGGGGCGATCCCGCGACCACCTTCGCCGCCACCGCGCCCCTGCCCGAGGGCATCGACGAGTTCCTCTTCGCGGGGTTCTTGAGGCGCGAGCCCGTCGCCCTCGTGAAGTGCGAGACCTCCGACCTAGAGGTGCCGGCCGACGCCGACTACGTCCTCGAGGGGTATGTGGAGCCGGGCGAGATGCGGACCGAGGGCCCCTTCGGCGACCACACGGGATACTACAGCCTGGCTGATCAGTACCCCGTATTCCACGTCACATGCATCACCTCCGCAGCGGATCCCATCTACCCCGCCACCATCGTGGGCAAGCCGCCCATGGAGGACTGCTACATGGCCAAGGCCACGGAGCGGCTGTTCCTCCCCATGCTGAAGCTCACGGTCCCGGAGATCGTGGACATGAACCTGCCCCTGGAGGGCATCTTCCACAACCTCTGTATCGTGTCCATTCGCAAGTCCTTTCCCCTCCACGCCCGCAAGGTCATGAACGCCCTTTGGGGCCTGGGCCAGATGATGTTCGTCAAGATGATCATCGTGGTCGACGAAGAGGTGAATGTGCAGGACCTGGGCGAGGTCATCTGGCGCTTGGGCAACAACACGGACTTCGCGCGGGACGCACTGATCTGGGAGGGTCCCGTAGACGCGCTCGATCA
>WJIW01000224.1 GCA_014730065.1 Armatimonadia bacterium
GGCGAGGCTCGCGAGGACCGCGGCGGGGCCCAGGGGCCGGGACGGAGCCATGAAGCGGCGTGCGGACAGCGGCAAGCGGGTACCTCCCTCGGCGACGGGGGCGTGGGCAGGAATTCACCACACCCGCGGGAACACCTTCGGAAGACCGAGGCGAGGGGTGGGTGGATCGGGATTTGATAGCCGGGCTTTCCTGGCGTCCATTGCGCCTGGAAAGCCGTGCGGGACAGCCAGAGATGGCATATACCTACTGGCGGGGCCACTGCCACGGAGGGAGGCCCGGGATGGCGGACCTGCTCCTATACACACAGGAAGCGCGCTGGGCCCGGGAGCTGGCCGACGCTCTGGCCGAGGCCGGGTTCGACGCCGTGGTGCGAGACACCGGGCACGGCCTGGACGACGTGCCGGTCGGAGAGTTCACCACCGTGCTCGTGGATGCCGAGCCCGCCTTCGTGGACCGGATCGCCGAGGCGCTGGAGACCGTACCTCAGAGCCGCTGCCCTCGGGTGGGTGTGATCGGCGACTGGCAGAGCGGCATGCCGCTCTTCGTGGTCGAGGCCGTGCCCACCGATCAGCCCATGCCCAAGATCGTAGGAGTTGTTGCCCGTTTCATCGGCGCCTCGGAGATGCATCGCGGAGCCGTCCGGGCGTCGGAGATGCGCATCGATGAGCTGACCCGGCAGGTGAAGCGCTATGCGGCACTCCAGGCGGTCACCGCGCGCATGTCCTCTACCCTAGTGCTCAGCCAGTCGCTAAGCACCTTCGTCGACGGCGTTCGCGATGGGCTGGGGCTCGTGGCCGTTGCCACCATGCTTCGCGACGACTCCTCGGAGGAGCTGAAGGTCATCGCCGAGAGCCCCGAGGGCGCCGAGGAGGAAGGCCTTCTGGACGCCGCTATGGGCTGCTTGCAGAGGGCAACCCAATCGGCCCTCGCCCCGCCGCCCTTCTCCTGCATCTGGCCGAAGGATGGGGTCGTCGCCGTGCCAGTGCTCGCCGACCGGCGCAGCGTGGGTGCTATCGTGGCCGTCACCGAGCCCGGGGAGAAGAACGAGGACCTCCCCCCCGATGAGCTGGTCGCGCTCATGGGCGGCCTGGCGTCCCATGTGGGCAATGCGGTCCGCAACGCCCATCTGTACTCCGATGTACAGACCAAATCGGCCCAGATGTCCGTCCTGTACGAGGTCGGTCGGACCATCAGCTCCGTCCACGAGCTGCAGACGCTCCTGGATATGATCTGCGATCACGCCATGACCGTCACCGGCGCGCGCCGATGCTCCCTGATGCTACTGGACGAACAGGAAGAGGTGCTGCGGATCCGGGCTGCCAGAGGCATCCCCGAGTGGATTCAGAACAGTGTGGTCGCCAAGGTGGGCGAGGGGGTCGCCGGCCACGTCATCGAGTTCGGGGAGCCCCTACTCGTCACCGACATCCAGGAGGACCCGCGTTTCGACTCCAAAGTGGACAGCCGCTACTATGGCAGCAAGTCGCTGCTATGCGTGCCCCTGGTCCTCCACGGAGTACACCGTGGTGTTCTGTGCCTCACCGAGAAGGCGTCGGGGGGACCCTTCGACCAGGCCGACTTGGAGCTGGCCGTGCTGCTGGGCAGCCACGCCTCGGTGGCCATCGATAACGCCTACCTCTACGGCCACCTGCGCACCTTGGCCTCGACGGATTCCCTAACACGGCTCTACAACCACCGCCATATGATGGATCACCTGGAGGGGGCCATCAAGCACGCCCGCCGGCATAGCACGCCGCTGAGCGTCATCATGCTCGACCTGGACCACTTCAAGCAGGTCAACGATACCTACGGCCACCAGCAGGGCGACCGGGTGCTCCAAGCCTTCGCCTCGGTCCTCGAGCGTACCGCCCGCGAGGAGGATATCCTGGCCCGGTACGGCGGCGAGGAGTTCGCGGCCATCCTGCCCGGCACCGGACTGAAGGGGGCTCTCCGCCTCGGCGAGCGTATCGCCGAGAGGGTCCGCAAGCTGGAGTTCGCCCGGGGCGCGGACATCTTGCGGATAACCGTCAGCATCGGCGTGGCGGAGCTGACCGCCGACGTGCGGGCCGCCGCCGATCTCACCGATCGAGCCGACAGGGCGCTGTACCAGGCCAAGCGTACCGGCAGAGACCGCGTGTGCGCCTTCGATGCCGATCTGGCCGACGGAGGCGAATCCTGGACCCAGCAGACACAGCCTGCAGCGGCCGAGTCGGCGTCAACCGATGAAGATGAAGGGTAGGCCTCCGGACGCCCCCGCCGCTCCCCCAACGACCAGCCCGAACATGGCGAACCAGAAGATCATGTAGATCGCGACAAAGGCGAGCCCCACGAGCGACAGGATCACATGCACCAGGGACAGCCAGTAGCAGGTCCGGGTCATCTGGCAGTAGGGATGCTCTGCCATCTCCTTCCGGGCCAGGAAGAAGGCCACCCATCCCGCCGGCCACACTCCGGCCCATCCCACAATGGTCAGGATGAGTATCAGTATGGCATTGGGAGCCTGGGGCTTCTGGTAGCCGTAACCGTGCTGGGGGTACGGTGCCGAGTGCTGGTTATGGGGATCGGGGCCGGAGTTCGGTGGCGGCGCGCCCGGCGGCGGTGGCGTCCCTTGAGGCGGCGCCGAGTGGCCGGAGCCCACGGTTAGCGAGGTGACGATGAAAGCCGTAGGAACGATCATGGCACCCTCTCGCTCCCCTACCGCCACTCCACCGGACGTCCGGGCTCGGGGAGGGTGACGTGCGGCCCCGAGCCCGGAGCGGCCCTCACTCGACGGACGCGCCCAGGTCCGCGGAGTCTTCGTCGCCGGACTGGCCGGGCTCGATGGCCATGAAGTCGCCCGTGGGCGCGTCGCCCTTCTCCATGGACTCGAAGGCCTGGCGCATCGACTCACGCATCGCCTCTTTGGCCTCCCCGGAGCTGAACTGCTCCTTGGCCTGCTCGAACATCTCCTCCATGCCCTCGCCGCTCATCATGGAGCCCATGATCGATGCTTGATCGGTCAGGGTGATTGCTGTGCGCTCGCCGGGGATCTCCTCGGCGGTGATCTGGGCCATGGTCTGCGCCTTCGAGCTGAGCACCAGGGTCGACACTCCCTGGATCTCCATGGGCCCCATGACGCGCCAGCCGTCCAGGTTCTCCGTCGCCCACGTCTTGAACTCGTCGAGGCCCATGGGGGCAACGACTACGCGCTGGTGCCTTAGGGCGGCGTCGGCAAGTCCGCCGAACATGCCGTCCGCCCGGCCATGCATGTCGGCCTCGGTTGGCAGCTCGATGTCCTTCCGGTAGGTTCGCGCGTTCTCGGGGAGCTTCAGCTCGAGCCGGTCCAGCAGGTCCTGGCCAATCATCTTCACGGGCACGAGCTTCACGGACATCCCGTGACGCTCGTACTCGATGGTGGGCGCCTTGATGTCCTGGGGCTCCTCAAACCACGGCTCGGAGTCGGTCATGGCTTGGAACACGCCCTCGTAGTCGATGCTGTCCATCAGGTCCATGGTGGCCTCGAGAATGGACTCGGCGTCGACTCCGATGATCATCCGGAACTCGGCATCGGGGTGGGCGATGACACCGGCCTGGCTCATCATCGATGAGCCTCCGGCGGGCGCCAAGACGAAGCCCTTCAGGCCCTCGATGTACCCCGGGTCGCTCGGCCGCATCTCGGGCATCTCCTCTATCTCCCAGCCCTCGGCGTCGGCGTACAAGGCGCGCAGATCCTCCAGCGACTCACCCGTCAGGTACACCGGCATCCACTTGGCCATGCTCTCCATGACCTTCTCGAAGTTCTCGTCCGACAGGCCGGCGGGCATGGTGACGGGGGTGCCGCGCTCGGCGCTGGCCTCCCAGTCGATGCGGTAAGGCTCGGCATCCTCCGGGAGAGTCAGGCCGTGCTCCTCGAACCACTCCGATCCTCCGGGGCCCAGGGGCTCCAAGACAAGCTCGATGGACTCCCCGGCAGGCAGGCTAACCTTGCCGTCGGCCGAAATGGCCCCGATGGTGGCCATGAAGGCGGCCGGCATGGTCACCGCGAGCCCCCCTTTGGGCTCAGACGTCTGTGCGTCGGTGGCGACTTCGGTCTCGCCCGACGTACTCGGCGCGACCCCTGCCGTGTCGGTGTCCTCGCCGTCGCCCCCTCCGCATCCCATGGCCAGTAGCGCGGCCGTGATAGCGATCATCAGTACAACCCAGTGTGTCCTCATGTGTGGTTACCACCCTCGTAGTCTGCGTGCGCATCGCGCTGATTCGCGTGGTTACAGTATATCCGAGACGCCAGGCGGGGCAGAAGTTACGCGGGTAGCATGCCGGTCCCACAGATGACGAGGGCCGCCTCCCCGTGGAAGGCGGCCCCAATCGTCCTGTGATCTGACCTCGAACGCTAGCCTCCGCCCAGGGTCGCGATCTGCTCGGAGGTCAGCGGCTCGCCGTAGAGCATCTGGTAAGCGTCGGGGCCGGCCTCCAGGAAGCTCCAGAGGTTGTCGGCGTCCTTGGTCACGAAATCGAAGGCCAAGGTTCCCTGATCCCAGTCCGGCGGAACGGGCACGACGCCGTTGTGGAAGGTCACGTCCTGCTGGCTGGCGTCCCACTCGGCCATCTGGATCTTGCCGGTGGACTTGTACTCGGCCATGGCGTCGGTGCTGTGGCACTCCTCGCAGTTGCGGCCGCGGCGGCTGACGGTGTGGCCGTAGTAGGGCCCCATGGCGACGAAGGTCTTGTCCTGGTACTCGACGCTCTGTAGGTTCGCCAGGTGGACCTTGCCCCGGTAGTTGATGAGCAGGGCCCAGTCCAGAACCGGCTTATAGAAGGTCTTGGCCGGCGGGCTCTCGAGCTGGTCCTCCAGGTGGCAGTTGTAGCAGCTAACGGCCGACTGCACGTGGCAGGCGCTGCAGTCCACGCGGTCCAGATGGATGCCATGGGCGTTGCCCACCGGGCTGGGCGCCGGTGCCCGACTGCCGTTGTGGCACCTCAGGCACTTGTCGCCCGAAGGGCCGGGGTCGGTGTCGAACATGGTCTGAGGCGTGCTTCCGTCGCCATGCAGCTCCGCGGCCGTATGGCAGTCGATGCACACCATGCCGTTGCTGCGGTGAACGTCGGAGAAGGCCTGATTGCCTCCGGTGGCGAGCTTGATCTCCAGCCCCTGCCGCTGGTGGCAGCCGAGGCACGTCTGCTGGGTCGGGGGCTGGCCTTCTTCCTTGTGGCAGTTATCGCAGCCGGGGCCATCCCAGGTGTCCGGCTCACCCTCCGGCGGATGGGCGTGGCAGTCCAGGCACGGCATGGAGCTGAGCGGGACCCCCGTTAGGGCCTCGAACCCGCCGTTCTCCGCCGCGTACCAAGTCCGTTTGCCTTGGCGGGTGTTGTGAATGCTCGTCTCGAACCGCGCCGATATACTGCCCGGCTCCGCAGACGGCGCGCTGGTCACGCATCCGGACTGCACCAATGAGAATCCGAGTAACAGGATGAAAAGCGCCAGGAGTAGCCTGCCGGTCATCGATGGTCCTCCTCACGGAAAGCACCACTTCAACAGATTAATTCGTCCGCGGCCTGGTGTTCCCCTCGGTGAATCGCGAATTTTGGTAGGAGCATTACACGTTTTGGGCAGACGCCCCCAGCAGGTCGGACAGGGCTCGCGTGGAGTAGGGGCGTAACCTACAACCCGGCTTACCGAAGGGACGACGGCACCCATGATCCTCACCCTCACCATGGCGCTTCTCATCGCGCAGCCCGGCTCACTGGAATCCCTGACCGAGGCAACGGTTGGGCCCAATCTGCTCCCCGGCGGCGGGCTGGAGAACGGCCTGGACGATTGGCTGCCATCCA
>WJIW01000225.1 GCA_014730065.1 Armatimonadia bacterium
CGCCCTGGTAGCTGGGGCGGCGACCGTTTTCTTCGCGCGCTGGGTGCTCAAGCGGCCGGATCCTCTCCCGGGGAGCGACCCGGTTGAGCCATCTGGAGGCAGGTAGGTCGTCGACCCCAGCGCCAGGAGAGCGCCGAGCTTGGGGACAAGCCCCACCGACCCGGCATCCAAGACCTTTGAGTGGGAGTACGACGCCCTCGCCCGGCTCGCTACGATCAAGAACCCGCAAGCTGAGGAGTCTGAGTTCGGCTACGACGACGCTTCGAGGCTTGTGAGGAAGACCTTGGCTAGTGGAGCGGTCACATACCATCCGCATGATGCGGTGGGCGCATAGGGGCCCCACCTAGCCGCTACCCACGGCGCCGACAGGCCCCGGCCCTACCGGGCCTGGAGGTTTTGCCCTCCTCCCGGGCCAAGTCCCAACCGAGCTTAGCGAGGAGCCTTGCCATCATGCCTGCCGTTATCTCCCTACTCAGCCTTGGTCTGGCGTCAGTCGTCCAGCCGGGGCCCGCCGCTCAGCGCGAGTACGCCTTCCATGGTGAGATCTCCCAAGTCGTGCTGGAGAACTATCTCTCCCGCTCCCTCGAGTACCTAGGGCTATGCTCCGAGGGCTCCAGCGGCCCTGCGCCGTGCCTCGACGACACCCTGGCTATGATCCAGGACATCGAGCCCAAGTTCATCGGCCGGGCGGCGTACGCATGGGACTGCCCCGTGGACGATGAGGTGCACTACCGCTTGGCGGCCGAGAACGCTGCTCGGGTCCACGCCATCGACCCCGAGATCATCCTCCAGGCGTGCGTCTTCGAGACGGCCTACTCGAACCGTGCGCCGGAGGCCGAGGAGCGACTCGAGCGCGACTTCTCTCCGGGCGGCGTGGAGGACATCCCCATTCCAGCGTGGGTCTTCGAGGAGTACGGCATGGAGCCCGAAGACCGCAGCTTCCGGTACGAGGACATGATCTACGCCGATGGGCACATGCGGAACATGTGGGTGCCCGGGGGGTCGGTGCCGGACATCACGACCCGCGAGGCCCAGCTTTGGTTCTTCTACCGGGCCGTCCGGTACATCGACGCGGGCTACGAGGCGGTCCACTTCGGGCAGGCGCAGATCATGGCTCGCGATGACCCCGAGTTCGCCGTATGGGACGACCTCCTCGGCCGGGTTCGCAGATACGCATCAGGCCATGCCCGCCGGGGCTACGTGCTCTGCGATGCTCACCTGAGCGTCGATCGCAGGTCCTTCGGAGCCAAGGTGGGCGACCGGCTCCTGTGGGACTTCATCGGCTTCCCCCTGCGCCCCGCCGAAGGCGAGCAGCCTCTGGAGGGCCGGCTGGAGGTGGGTTACCTGGACAGCCTCTACGGCAAGGCGCCCGGCGGGATCCACCCCAGTGGCTGGGCCTGCGACACGGTCCCTCAGCTCTACGAGTTCGACAACTGTCACTCGGGGCTTACCGATGCCGGCAGCGTTTTCATCTGGGGTGCGGACGAGTCCACGTGGCTTGCGAACCTGCCCATGGAGGAGCGTCACGAGTTCCTGGAGTACGCCTACGAGTGGATCTGGACCCACTCGCCCCACGGCTACCTCCAGATGCCCGGGCGTCGGCCCGCCTTTGTGCCCGTGACCGATCCGAGCCGATGGATGTACATCTGCAACCCGGCCACGGAGACGTGCCCCAAGGGGTTCGGGGACGCGGGCGCGATGGCGCGCATCTGGAGCCAGCCCCGGTACCAGGACACCACCGACCGGCCCGACGACGTGGCCGTGCCGCGGCCCCCGGCGCCGGCCGGGGTGTCGCCGGGCCTTGTTGGCCGCTGGACCTTCGAGGAGGCGCAGCGGCATGGAGGGATGACGACCATCCCCGGCGAGGCCGCGGAAGGGCCGGAGCTTGTCGTCCGGCGGGGGCGGTCCCTCGAGATGCTGCGAGCGCTCTACTTGGCCCACGGCGGACACCAGAGCGAAGCCGATCGGGCGGAGGGGCGTCGCCTTCTGGAGGAGCTGGCCGAAGCGGCACCCGACCCTTTCATCGACGCACCCGGCGGCCGCGCGTACGCCTTCGACGGATCGTCTTATCTGGAGGCCGATGGGCCGGAGCTGGCCGCGCCGCGGATGGCCCTGTCCGTTCGGGTGAGGATCGACGACTTCGACGAGTCCTTCGTCCTCGTTGATCGGCACGAGTGGCCTCGGGCGGGGTACTACATCAAGTTCCACGCTCCGGGCGACGAGCTATACGGGGAGGTCTTCGATGGGTCCGAGGGCCGCAAGGTGGTCCAGTTCCGTGGCGTGCGCGCCGGCCAATGGCACCGGCTCGACCTGGTGGCAGATGGCGAGATCTTGACGGCTCGGGTGGATGGTGAGATCACGGACCAATGTCTCGCGGGCTCGGTGATCCCCGCCGACAGGCCACTGACCATCGGGTACGCCTGCCACGGTATCGCCGTAGCTGAGATGGAGTATCGGGCCCTGCCCTAGCGCTTGCCACCCGCCTACTCTGCGGCTAGATCCGGCCGCCCGGCCTCGATCCAAGCCGAGAGCCACAGGCTGGCCACTAGGTGGCTTGCCGCTGCAAGGCGCTCGCGGGTGAAGTCGGCCAGCTCGGGCTCCCACGCCTCGTACTTACCATCACCCCAATGACGGTCGGCAACGTCGTAGAGTGTATCGACGTAGGTGTTGGCCTCCAGAATGGTGTCCATGGCAGCTCCGAAGGGATCATCGATCGGCTGGGCGGGCTCGGCGAGAGCCAGGCTGGACTCCCGGAACTCGATGTTGTGGTCCTCCAGGAAGGTGATCTCGTAGTCGAAGTGGATGCCCTTCCGGAACTTGACCCCATCCTCCACCCGGTCGGCGCGGCCGTCGTAGTGGACCGTGGTGTGGAGTGGCTGGGTCGCATCGGCAGCATAGTGAGCCAGCAGTCCGGCGTAGAGGTTCACATCGCGGGGGGCGGCCCGGAAGGCGTTCACCAGGCCTAGGTACATCTCCTGGATCCGCCAGGGCAGCCAGCCCACGTCCCAGTAACCCAGCTCCAGGTCGGTGTAGAGCCGCGAAGCCCCTTCTCGCGTCGTTGGGATCTCTGCCAAGTCGATGCCGTGATCGGTGAGCCGCTCGATGTTCAGGAAGTGGTTGGGGCCCTCGAGCTTGCCGCTCTCACCATCCTTGAGCTGGAAATCGGGAACCAGTGTGTAGAAGCTGGTGTCCTTGTAGGCTGCCCGCATGTAGTCCTGTAGCTCACCTTCGGGCATAAGCTCGATGGCGTTGTCGTCGACCCACGTATGGCCTTTCACGCCCCATGCCGAGGCGGCGTGGGCGAATGCAAGCAGGAACAGCAGGCAGGTCGGTAGACGGAGCACGGATCGCTGCATGGCGGTCTCCTTCTCGCGAGATCATCTCCGAGAAGGAGTTAAGCACATGGCCGCGATGGGCGTCCAGAGGCTAGGCCGGTATGGCCTGCTCCTCATCCAGGTGCCGGGGCAGGCGGATGTAGAAGGTCGAGCCCTCGTTCACGCCCGGCGACTCGACCCAGATGCGCCCATTGTGCTGCTCGATGATCTTGCGGTCGTGGTAGAGTCCGGTGCCCGAGCCGTACTTGTTGTAGTCCTTGGCGTTGCTGCAGCGCTCGCAGAGAGCGAAGACGAGCTCCTCCTCGCCCTCGGGGATGCCGATGCCGCTGTCCTGGCAGGCGAACTGTACGGCGTCCTCCTCCACGGTGAGGGTGACGGTCACCCTGGAGGGGTGATCGGCGTCGCGCTCGGGCTCCTCGGCGTTGGGATCGGCTTCGCCATTCTGGGCGTTGGGGCCCTCGGGTGTGTATTTGATGGCGTTGGAGATGACCTGAGCGAAGGGCTGCATGAGCTGGCGCTCGATGGCGAATACCTTCGCCTCGTCGTCATCCATGTCGAGGGTGTACTCGATGTCCTTCTGCTTGGCGTCGACCACCGACTCCTCGAAAGCTCGCCGGACGAGATCGTTGATGTTCACGCGCTCCCAGACCGGGGGCTCGCGCCGGATCAGCTCATTCTGGACCTCCTGGAGGTCCTTGGCGAGGGAGGTGGAGAGCTCGGCGGCCTCGAGAGCGTCGCGCACGAACTCATCGACCAGGTCGACCATGTCGAGCTTCATGCGGGCCTCGTCCACGCCCGCCATGGCGGTCTTCAGGGCGTCGGCGCTGGCGGCGAGGGCCTCGAGGGACTCCTTGCCGCCATCCTGGGCAGCCGCGTCGGCAGCCTCGGAGAGGGC
>WJIW01000226.1 GCA_014730065.1 Armatimonadia bacterium
GCCGCCCTCCTGATCCACACAGATGATGGGTGGGGGCTCCTCGGGGGGGACGGCCAGGTATATGTCGCGGCACAGGCTACGCACCTGGGCCGTGTCTTCGATATTGCGCGCCATGAGGATCACGCCGGCCACGTGGCCACGAGCCAGGGCATCCTTGGTGAGCGGATCCAGGGTCGTTCCGGGCAGGCCCACGATCACGAGCTGGCCCTCGCGGACGCGCAGAGCCTCCTCGGGTTCGCGGACCAGCAGCTCCGGTGGCTCCCAGCCATGCTTCTCCGGCGTCCAGCACACCACGCCCGAGCACACCAGGCCTACCAGAATGGCCACGGTCACGAGAGCCAGGAAGGGCCCACGCATCCGCGGCCCCATCAGGTCGTTGAGGCTTGTCCCCTCTTGCGTGTCAGGTCACCTCCGCGCAGGGCTCGGACGATCGTCCGGCATCGGCATATTCCACGCCCGCCGCCGTAGGCCTCCGAAGGCCCGCGAAAGCACTCCCTACCGGAGCGTCACCCGGACCGCCACGCCCAGGGGCCTCCCCGGGTAGTCGAGGCGAAGGGTGCCGCGCTCCATGGCCTGAGTAATCCCCACCGGCTCCCCGGCGGGATCCACGGCTTCCACCGATTGCACGTCACCGCCGGCCAGCCAGATCCGCGCCACGCCGGGCGTGCCCTCGGGGCCTTGCAGGAGGAAGGTCAGGGTGTTCCCCTCCGCGCGCTGCAGCGCCACGTGAGAGGAGGCCGCGATGAGTCCGGGATCGTCGCCCTCGGAGAGGCCGGACCAGGCCTTCAGGAAGACACACTCGTCGGGGCCCAGCTCCACTTGCTCCAGCAAGGCCAGGTCCGGTGTCAGCAGATCGACGAACTGGCCTTGGGCCCGGTACTCGCCGCCCTCCAGGGACCGGGCAGCCAGGTATGGGCCGCGCCGGGTCTCCATGAAGGGTGACGGCTCGGGCGCCTTCAGCAGGAGCCGGGGCAGCAGATCGTCCATCTCACCGGACTGGGTGAAGGTCTCGGGTGGCAGGCCGCAGTACGTGACCGTGCCCTCGCCAACCCCCTCGCGGAAGATGGCCGCCCGCCCGCCGGGGTCACGCAGGGCTGGCGAGTCGGGGGCGTCGTAGCTGGTCACCGAGAGGTGAGGCGGCAGGGCCAGCTCGCCGTCCAGCAGCTCGCCCTCGAGGACCACGTCCGTGCTGGGCGCATCGGTGGCCGTAATGCGGTACTGGTTGCCGATCGTCAGCTCGGCACGGACGGGCGTGCCCTGATCGACCTCGAACACGTACGCGAAGGCGTCGGCGCCGTCGGCGAACCGCTCGCCCGGCACGGTGACCGAGCCGCCCGGGATCGCCATGTGTGCCGCCTCGGCATCGGTGCCAGGCTCGAACTCGTAGACCACGGGCTCGCCGCCGCGGGTGCCCTCGACCCGCACGTGCCGAAGCAGCGCGCCCCAGCCGTCGTCCTTCTTGGCATCCTCGAGGCGCAGGCCGACCCGGCCCGATTCCTCGGCGAACTCCGACAGATCCAGCTCCAGAGCGTTCAGGTTCTCCAGGTCGGTGCCCACATAGTCTGTCGCGGCCACCTCGGTCCATTCGATGCTCGCGCCTCGGGCGGTCGTCAGCTCGCCCGGGTCCAGCCCCAGCACATCGAAAAGGTGGTCTTGCGGGGAGGCGTAGCCGTCCTCCGTCCACCACTCCTCGAGAGCGTTGTAGGCGTTGTCGCCGCCGAAGACGAGCAGCTCGCCGCCACCCCGCACCCATGCGGCCAGCCCCTCATTGATCGCCGGATCGAGGGGCTTCATGGCGTCGTACGAGAGGAGCAGCGTGTCGTACGGCTCCAGATACGCGGGATCGACGGCGCGCTCGAGCTGGGCGATCTGGACGGGCACGCCGTCACCCACGAAGGGCAGGCAGAGGCCGTAGAAGGCGTTGAAGTCAGTGGGCGCGGGTGCGCCGCGCTGCCACTGGAGGGAGTCGGCCACGAAGGTGGCGATGGGCGCGCGGTCGGGCGTGAGCTGCCACTCGGGGTGGTTCTGAATGTCGCCCAAGGCGCCCACCACAGTGCAGATGGTGGTGGCGAGCTCGTCGGGCACCCGGCCGAAGATGCGGGTGGGCCATGGCATGGTCTCGAACTTGCTTACCTCGGGGAAGAAGAGCGAAGCGGCGAGGGTGCGCACGTAGTTGCCGTAGTAGTCGGCCATGGTCCGGTCGGGATTGTCCTCCAGGGGATCCATGAGGAGCCACAGGTCGATGCCCGTGTCCCGAGCCAGGCCCAGCAGTGAGGCGTACTCCAGGTAGGCGTTCTCGAAGGTGCGCTCTCGGCGATCGCCTCGGAGGGTGGTAGCGGTGCGCGCCGTGCCCGTCCAGACTTGGCCGACCATCCCGTCGATCCGTCCCTCGGAGACGACCCGCCAGTGGGGCGAGATGATCCCCCAGGAGGCGTAGTTCACGGGGCTGTGGGTGAAGAGGAACAGCTCCACGCCCGGGTCGGCGCTCACGGCGCCGTCCCAGCAGGCGGTCAGGAGCTCGTACTGTAGCTCGGCCTTCAGGCGCTCGGCCCGGTACCGGGCCTGCACCGATGAGCTGGGGTCGACCCACGACTCCCCGAAGCGCTCGCGCCAGATGGCTTTGAAGGCGGGCGAGTATCCCGCCCGGGCGAAGGATTCGGCCTCCTCGGGGCAGGCTGCCTCGGCGCCCCGCTCCACGGCCAGCCGGAAGAACTCCCGGAAGGTCTCCTTACGATCCCCGGTGGGCACCATGTAGTAGCTGCCCGGTCCGCAGTCGAGGATCCGGCCTGTCGCGTCGGTCTGGCCGGTGCCGGGATTGGCGTCGATGTAACCCTGTCCGGCGCGGAAGCCGACCATGACATGGGTCTCGTACCCCATTTGCCGCCACGACCGGATCGTCTCCTCGCCATTGCCGGCGACGATGACCACGTCGGTCTTCACATCGGTCTCGGGCAGGTAGCCCGAGTGCGTCTGGAAGGAGGTCGATGGCTCGCGGAGATCCCTGGCCAGCGGGTCGGGCTCCATGGGATCGGTGCCCAGCACGGCCTCCACGGCATCGGTCAGCCCATCGCCGTCGGCATCGGGGCCTTGAGGGCGCGGCCCGTCGAGTGGTAGCAGCGTGGCGTCGGCGGGAGCCTCGGGGGCCAGCCATCCAGTGTCCAGGCTCGCGGACGCCTCGATGCGGGTGATCTCCACGGTATCGCCGTCGGATCTGAGCTGGAGCGAGACATCCCAGCCCTGGGCTTCGGGCGGCGCGGTGGCCGATCCCTCGATCCGGACCCAGGCGCCGGCCTCCACGGGGATGGCGGGCCCGTCCTGGGCGAGGTAGCGGCCGGCTTCGGTGAAGAACCGGATGTACAGGAACGCCGACTGGGGCGCCGTGTCGGCCCTAACCCACGCGGCGACGGCTACCGTGTCGCCGGGCTCGCAGGGGTAGCGCTTGGTGGTACCCAGGCCGAGCCAATCTTCGGCACCCTCCTTCCGGAGGCTCACGGCTCCATGGTCGCCATCCTCGGCGAGCAGCCAGTCCACGTCGCCCGGGCTGCCGCCTTGGGGGGCCCAGCCCCGGGGGAACAGGTACCCTTCGGTCATATCCGAGCTGATCTCGATGCCGGGGTTCTGCCCGATGAGCAGCATCACCGCGGCGAGGAGTGCGCCGGTGGTGGTCATGGATCGTCCTCCGCTTCGCGAGGGCGGAGGGTCAGGCGTCGAGGACGTATCGCTTGACGGCGCGGGCAACGGCGGAGGTGCCTATGGCGCCGGTCACCCAGTCGGCCGCCTCCTGCACTTCATCCACGCATCCGCCCATGGCGACCCCGACGCCCGCCTTCCGCAGCATCCCGATGTCGTTGAGCCAGTCGCCCACGGCGAGGACCTGGGAGTCGTCGATCCCCAGCCGCTCGACGAGGGCGTCCAGGGCGTGGGTCTTCGTTGATTCGGGTGAGGCCACCTGGGCGAAGTAGCCTCCGTACCGGGGCGAGAACGTGAGCGAGGCGCTGACGGAATCGCCGCACGCCGCTCGCACCGCGTCGATGCCCGCCGTCGCCTGCTCCAGGCTGCCCATGGCTGAGATGGTGATGGGGCCGGAGGTGAGGACCCGCTCCAGCTCCGCGCGATCCACCGCTTCCAGCCGCCACAGGTTGAACAGCCGCCACTCCTCGGGCGGCCCCGCTTCGTCCCACTCGATGACGGGGTCGTCCTCCCCGCCTGGGAAGATCTCGGGGCCCATCCCCGCATCCACGAGGGCATCGAAGCTCCGCAGCGCCGCGTCGGCTTCGAGCCGCCGAATGACGACGACCTCCGGCGGATCGAGCATTTCGACAAGGGCGCCGTCGTAGCTGCCGATGGCCGCGATGACACCCTTGTCGAACTGCTCCACGATGGGCAGGACGGTGCCCTTACTGCGGCCGCTGATCAGTGCGATGGCACAGCCCTTGTCCCTGGCTGCCGACAGGGCCGCTTGGTCGAGCCACGACACCTGGGAATCCTCGCCGACCAGCGTGCCGTCGATGTCCAGGGCGATGAGCCGGATCATGGGGCGCCGGTGGCCCCCGCTTCATCCAGGGATTGCGACAGGGCTTCGACGAACCGCTCGATCTCCGTCGGCCCGATGATCAGGGGCGGCAGGATCCGCAGAATGTGATCACCGATGGCGTTGGCCAGCACTCGGCGACCGTGGAGGCTGGCCAGAACCTGGCGCGCTACGCCGTCGGTCAGCTCCATGGCGATCATCAGGCCCTTGGCCCGGATCTCCTTGACCGCGCCAGGCCGCTCGGCGGCGAGATCGGTCAGGCGCTCGACGGCGTAGTTGCCCATGACCTGGGCGTTCTCGACCACCCGGTCGCTCTTCATCGTCCGGAGGAAGGCGGTTACGGCGGCGCAGCCCAGGTGGTTGCCGCCGAAGGTGGAGGCATGGTCGCCGGGCACGAGCACGTCGGCGAACTCTCCCCGGGCCATGCAGGCACCGATGGGGAAGCCCGCCCCCAGGGCTTTGGAGACGGCCATCACATCGGGGACGATGTCCTCGTGCTGATGGGCGAACCACTTGCCCGTGCGGCCCAGGCCGGTCTGGATCTCGTCCAAGATCATCACCAGGCTGTGGCGGTCGCATAGCGCGCGCACCTCAGCCAGGTAGCCGTCGGGCGGGATCCGTACGCCGCTCTCGCCCTGGATGGGCTCCAGGAGCACCGCGACGGTCTCGTCATCGATGGCCTGCTCCATGGCGCCGATGTCGCCGAAGGGCACGTGGACGAACCCCGGGACTAGGGGCTTGAACGCCTCCTGATACTTGGGCTGGCCCGTGGCGGTGAGGGAGCAGAGGGTGCGGCCGTGGAAGCTGGCCTCGGCGGCTACTATCTTGTAGGCGCCGCTCTTGGACTGCTTGCCCCACTTGCGGGCGAGCTTTATGGATGCCTCGATGGCCTCGGCGCCGCTATTGCCGAAAAACACCTTGTCCAGCTCGCAGGTGCTCGTCAGCTCCGCGGCGGCTTCGGCCTGAGTCGGGATGTAGTAGAGGTTGCTGGTGTGCATGAGCCGCTCGGCCTGGTCGGCCACGGCTTGCACCACGGCTGGGTGGGAGTGGCCGAGCCCGCAGACGGCGATGCCCGCCAGGCAGTCCAGCCACTCGTTGCCTTCGGAGTCCACGAGAGTGCATCCGCGACCGCGGACGAAGGCGACCTCCGCCCGGCCGTACGTCCCCATGATGTTCTCATCGTAGAGCTGCTTCATCTCCGCTAGGGTCAACGCGATGCACTCCCTTCCTGGATTCTGGGCCCGCTGCGAGCCGAGTGGAGAGGTTACCCCCGTGCCGGGCGACCTGTAAAGCTGAGGTCCGCTATCCGTGGGCGCCCGCGGGCGGCCATTTCTGATACCATGGGGTTCGGCGCGGCGGGGACAATCCGCCGCGAGATTGGATTCTGGGAAGCAATGGCCGAAGCGTCTCCGAACGTCACAGAACACCAAGAGGACGAAGGGCGGGAGGAGCTGTCTCCCAGCCAGGTCGCGGAGCTATCGGGCGCCCGTGAGGAGACCCCCATCTACGGGGGCCAGGCCCTCATGGAGGGCGTCATGATGCGCAGCCCGCGCTTCGTCGCCGCCGCCGTTCGTCGCGAGGATGGCGAGATCATCATCAAGCGCGAGCCCCTGAAGAGCCCCGGCCAGAAGCCGAAGATCATGAAGCTACCCCTCGTGCGCGGGGTGTTCGCCCTATGGGATGCCTTCAGTGTTGGGCTCCGGTACCTCACCTTCAGCGGCGATGTGCTGATGGCCGAGGCACAGCAGCAGGAGTCCATCCAGTTCGAGGAGGACGAGGTCACCTTCGAGGACGTGGGCGAGCGCGCCGTCACCGCGACCCACGTCCCCACGGGCCTATCGGTGCATGCCGACCGGGAGAAGACCAGAGAGGCCAACCGCAAGCGTGCCGAGCGGATCCTCAGGGGCAAAGTCGTCCGGCATCGCGAGGGCCAGGAAGCGGGCGGCATCGAGGAGCACGAGACGGCCGGTGACGACGACGGCGGCCCCGAGCAGGCCGACACCGGCGAGCGGGCCGAGCAGCGGGCGGACCCGACTCCCGGTGGTAATGGCAAGCCGCAGAGCCTGCCCGCATCCACGCCATCGAGCGGCGGCGGGACCACCTTGGCTATGTACGGAACCATGGCCGTGGCCTTCGCTATCGCGCTGGTGGTCTTCCTGTGGACGCCCCACGCCA
>WJIW01000227.1 GCA_014730065.1 Armatimonadia bacterium
AGGGTACGTCCCTCCGGAGAAGATCACGGCGTGGACCGGATTGCCCCGGCCCGGGCGAAACACGCAGTCGCGGACACTAACCTGATGGGGGTAGCCGCCCTCGATGGGCTCTGCATAGAACCACAGCAGCGCCCTGAAGCTCGACGCGGTGCGGGCCCTGGGTGTCGAGCCCATCCTGTGTGAGCCCACGGCGGAGGCCCGCCAGGCCAAGGCCGATGAGGTGGTGGCGTCGACGGGCGCAACCTTCATCCATCCCTACAACGACCCGCGGATCATCGCCGGGCAGGGCACGGTGGGTCTGGAGATCGATGAGCAGGCGCCGGAGCTGGATGCGGTGATCGTGCCGGTGGGCGGGGGCGGCCTGCTCTCAGGATGCCTGCTGGCTCTGGGGGCCCGGCGCCCTGGGCTGCCCATCTACGGGGCCGAGCCGGCCTGGGCCGATGACGCCTACCGGAGCCTTCGGGAAGGCAGCATCCAGACTCCGACCCGGTACGACACGGTGGCCGACGGCTTGCGCACCCCCCTCGGCGACCTGACCTTCCCCATCATCCAGCGCCTTGCCGAGGGTATTCTCCTGGCCGACGAGGAAGCCATCGGTATCGCGACACGCACCATGCTGGAGCGAGGACGGCTTCTGGCCGAACCCTCGGGCGCCGTGCCCTTGGCTTGCCTGATGGCACACCGCGAACGCTTCCAGGGCCAGCGCGTCGCCCTGGTGGTCTCCGGCGGCAATGTGGACGTGTCGGCAGTCCTGTGACGACCTTCTACGGCAGGGCGCCCCGTGGGCGGAACTCGGCGATCCCCACGCCGTAGGGGGGCAGCACGATGCCCGAGGCCCGCAGCGTGCCGGCCCGGGTACCCGGCTCGCCTGCTCGGGGCCGCTCGAGGACCAGGTCGGCCTTCTGGATGCTCTCGCCATCCGCGGCGATGTGGAACAGCGTGCCCGCGTAGCTCGGTCCCAGGCCGCTCAGTGTCAGCTCGACCTCGGCGGGCTGATCCTCCCGGTTGACCATGAGCACCATGCGCCGATCATCGAGGATCCCGGCCAAGGCGCGCATCCGCTCCCGTCGCGTCGTCGAGCGAACCCCCAGCACCTCGGTTCCCCGGGGCATGTGGTCCTGGAAGAGCCGGGCGGTCCAGTACACGGGCCCGGCGGAGCCGTCCTGGTGGATCATGCCCCAAGACTCGCCCGACAGGCGGGAGAGGAGGGTGACGTCCACCACGGTGCCCGCCGAGACGAAGTACGACGCGAGCCAAGCGGCGGCGAAGTTGGTCGAGGCGCGAGGATCTTGGCAGCGGCCATCGTTTGTCCGGGCCTTGTTGAGATTGCACTCGGAGACGAACAGCAGGCCTGACTCGTACAGATCGGCGACCCGCAGCAGCTCCAGGATGCGGGTCGGAGCGATAGCATCATCGACTCCATAGGTCAGGCCCGAGTCGGCGGCCTTGAGCAGCTCCTCGTTGCTGACGGACACGCCCGCCGCCCCGTAGAAGTGCCAGGAGAGGAAGTCCATTAGGCCCTTCGTCCCTCGCAGGACCCGGTCCATGGGCTGCTGCTCGGAGGCGAACAGGGACATGCCGCCGAGGCGGATCTCGGGATCCACGCCACGCATGGCCTTGCCCGCCAAGTTGTACATCCGGGCCGCGCGGCCGTAGTCCTCGTCGGTGAGGAAGATGGGCTCGGCCAGCAGCTCCCAGTAGCGGATGGGGTTGGGTACCCGGTTCTCGTTGGGCCCGAAGTTGTAGCGGCGCACCAAGCCGGCGGCGAACTCGGCGAACCGGCGGTCGGACACGTCGCCGCCGATGGGAGCATTGACGCAGACCAATGTGCCGCGGTCCTTGGCCACCTTGCGGACGGCGGCGATGAGGGCGTCCAGCCGGGCGTGAACGGCTTGGTCGTCCCCGGGGTCGGCGGGCACGTCGACGACCAAGCGGATGATGGGGTCGATGGCCCGGACCATGCTCTGAACCCGGGGGTTCCCGAGAAGCTCGGTATCGGCGGACGTGACGTTCATCCCGAGGTAGGTCCGGAAGTAGATGGGGTTCTCGCGCGGCTGGAAGACGGTACTGAGGCTGACGGTGTAGGCATCGGCCGGGGTCTCGGGACCCTCCTCAACTGGATCAGTGATGTCCGGGTCCTCGGTCCCGGGGCCAGGAGTGCCAGGGTCGGGGGTCCCGGGGTCGGGGACCTCCGGTCCCTCGGTGCCCGGCTCGATGACGACGGGGGTAGCGCCCAGGCCGCCGTCGGCCTCAGGTGAGGCCCGGAGCTGATCGATGCGCAGCACGCAGCCCCGCCATGTGCCCCGCTTCTCGAACCCCAGGCTGACGATGGACTCGAGGGCATCGGTCACGGGCTCGCCATCGGAGTTCACGAAGGCGCTCAGGGGCACCACGACGGGCACCCAGCCTTCGCTCGGGACCTCGACGGTGGCCACGAATCGACGGTCATCGGCGGTCGCCAGGACGACGTCGATGGAGAGAGTGCCCAAGTAGGAGTTGGCCAGGAAGGCCACCGTCTGAATGCCGGCAGCCGCCCACTGGGCGCCGTCGACCGTGGTGGTGGCGGCGGCCCAGGCGTTCTCTCCATCGTTGAACATCATGTGTAGCGAGTGCTCGCCGCCCTCGTCGGGCGTGAGTCCGGACAGGAACACGTACACGAGGGGCCGGCCGCCATCGGGGTCGTCCGTTCGCGCCGAGTCGCTGGTGTTGAAGGCCTTGACGTCGGCCTCGTCTTCGAAGTCGGCGATGAGCAGCTCGGTGGGAGCGGCAGCCGGCTGCCCGCCGGGCTCCTCGGGGGGATCCTCCGCAGCGGCTGCTGGATCGGGGTCTGGATCCTCGGCCTCGTCGGGCGGCGCCTGGGCCATCGCCGCCATACCGATCAGTAGAAGGAGAACCATGCTCCAGAGCACCGCGTGTCGCACCGAAGACTCAACCCCTAACGGTCCATGGCCGGGAGTCCTCCATGCGCCGGGCCGCCGCCCAGGCAGGGAGAGCGCCTCGACATAGTAACCCTCGTCAATGTCATTGGTTCGAACGGACTGACTCCCCGCTCACTGGCACGTCACGCCTCGCGGCTCTAGCACTTACTCCTTGGGCCGGCAGTGCCGGGCTGGGACATGGATCGACCCAGCGAGCTATTCTGCCGGTGGAAGGTCGACTGTAAGCCGCTGCCCGCCGACCCGCCCGCGGCCCCAGACGCGGACCTCGATCTGGACTGGTCCCCACGGCCGCCGATACTCTCGCTCGCCGTAGTCGTAACGAGGACGCAGCTCCGTGAGAGGGATTCGGGCTCGGTAACTCTCTCCCTCGCGCTCCATTTCCACGGTGCCCGTTCCCACGGGGACGACGCGCGCGGTGATGCTTAGCTCGTCCGCCCCGAACTCGCCGGCCGCCCGCGGCCTCGCGGTCACGACAAGCTCGTCCGCCTCGACCTCCGCCGTGGCGTCTGTGTCCACCCAGCGCGCGGCCATGAGTCCATGGGCGAGGGCTTTGTGCGGCAGGTCGATCTCTAGCGCCTCCCGTGCTTGGGCCAGGAAGCCGGCGCCATCGGCACCCAATCGCCCGAGCCAGGCCGCGACCTCATCGGTGCTCACGTCCCGGTGGATCGCCAGGTACGCCGTTCGGTGTCCGGACACCACGTCATCGCCCAAGTCCGTGGAGTGGTCGAGGCGACGAAGGGCGACGGGTGTGTCGGCGGCCACGACCAGATCCTCAGCATTGCCGACGCTGAAGCGGATCGGCGTGTCGCTGATGTTGACCAGCACGAGGACGCAGCCGGCGCCATCGCTGAGGGGGAAGACCTCGAGCACCTCGCGGGGGGAGGCCCCTCGCTCGTAGTGCAGCTTCATCTCCAGTGCCCCGTCGAGGGAGCGTCCGCCCTGGGTCAGCTCGATGGCATCATCGCCGCCACCCGTGGAGCTCGCCCAGACGCCCAGCGACCGGGGCTCGAGGCCCACGGGACCCTCCACGGTGAGCCGCAGGACGCCACCGGGCTCGGGCTCGCCGTCGAGGGTCACCTCATGCCAGGCGTTATCGGCCATCAGGTCTCGCTCCACCCGGGCCGATCCGAGCAGCACGCCGCCATCGTCGTGCACCGATAGGGTCAGTGGATCGCCCTCGTACTGCTCGGCGAAGGTGGGCACCGATACGGACACCCCGGCCAGACCGTCTAGCGTCGGCGAGAAGACTTGGACGACGTCACCCTCTGCCAGGTCGAGCGGCAGGTCGTGCCCGGCAGACGCCAAGCCGGCGGTGATCCGGCGCGAGATGGGCCCGAGAGCCTCCAAGTCGAGGTCGGCCGCCGGCGGGGCTTCCTCGAGGGCGGCGTCCACCAGAGCCCGGGCGCGATCCAGGTCGGGGCCATCCGCATCGATGGAGACCACACCAGCCCAGCCGTCCACGCCTTCGGTCTCCGTGCAGGCTTCGTCCAAGATCCCCACGTCGCCCGAGGTAAGAAGCAGGCTGCCGCCTTGAGCGAAGGCGCGCAGCCTGTCGCGATCCGGGTTCTCTAGGATGGGATTATCCGCGCAGATCACCGCATCCAGGCCATCCCAGCTCATCTCGCCCGAAAGGGGCAGGTAGCCCGCTCCCCGGGCAATCAGCTCCTCGTGGAGAAGCTGCCAGATGGGCTGGTACCCCTCCACCGCCCATGTTGGGCGAGAGCGCAGCAGACCTACGCGGGGCCTGAGGGGCCAGCAGCCGTCGAACTCGCGCTCGATCTGGTGCCACTCATCGAAGATGGCCTCGAACTCGGCCTCGGCGGGCGTGCCTCGCACTCCCCACTCGCCGTCGGGCAGGTCGCCGTACCACTGGATGAAGGCGGCGTGCCAGCATCCGGTGCCGATGGCCTCGCCGAAGTAGCGGCGTGCGGCCTCCGGTGTGTACGAGGTGCTGCCTCCCCTGGCCGATGGATCGGTCTTGGCGTAGGCCAGCCGGGGCGCCGCCAGGGGCTTGCCGTAGCCCATGACGGAGTACATCCACTGTAGGTTGTAGCGGGCGCCATCATCGTCGCTCATGATCTGGCCCAGCTCGAAGCCATCGGTCATCGCGGCGAGGGCGGAGGGATCCAGGCCGAGACCGAAGTAGCTCCGGCCCTTGAAGAGGGTGCCGTGGTTGCAGGAGAGGGTCAGGCGTTCGGGGTCGCCCGACCGGACGGCCTGGTAATGCCAACCGAAGCGCTCGGCCATCTCCTCGAACCGGAAGAGGGCGAAGTCGACCGAGGCGGCATCGCGGGCCAGGGCCATGGGTGGGACGACATCGGCCCAGTCGGCGAAGCTATCGTCCCAGGCCGCGTTAAGCGCCGTCACGTGGCCTCCGTACCGCTCGGTCAGCCAGCCCCTGAAGTGGTCCAATGAGTATGCGCTGTAGTCGGACAGGCGTGTGCCGAACATGTAGGTGAAGTAGAGGGACTCCCCGCCCAGGACCCAGTACCGTAGTGGGCTGGCTTCGCTCAGGGCGTCGGTGGTTCGCTGGATGTGATCGGTCGTGCCCGCGACGATGACCGGATGCGATAGCCCCACCCACGGCACGGCGCGGTCGAACATCCCCGACAGCAGCGGCTGGCGGTATTGGTCGAGCATGGCTACATCGGGGAAGCGGTCGTAGAACCAGTCCGGATAGTAGGGGAAGGCGCCGTTGTTCCAGTTGCCCACATAGATGCCGATGTCCAGGCCCAGCTCGGACCACGCTTCCAGCAGATCGCCGGTCATCTCGAAGGCCATGTGGGGCGCGTCTTCGTCGTAGAGGGCCTGCACATCGTCACCGGAGCGAGCCAGAGCCTCGAGATGGAACAAGCTCATGGATCGCCCGTCCACCTGGGCCGCCGGCCGATCGCCGGGCCGGGCCCAAACGGCCACTCGGCCCGGCCCCTCGGGCGCTCGCTCGACCTCGATGACGTACCGGCCCGGCTCGAACTCACCCGGCACCCAGACCGCCTCGTTATCCGCGGGGCTCTCGACGAAGGCCGCGGCCACGGGCGCGGCCTCGCCTTCCTGGTACACCCGCAGATAGACGGGCACGCCTTCGGTCTCGTACACGGCCAGGATCAACCCCAGGGCGGTGGCCGGCTCCTCGAGGCGGAGGCTCTGGGCGAAGCGGCTGGCCCCGATGAGGCCGTGGATGGGTGGCCCGCCCAGGCCCAGGGGAGCGCTGTCGTCCTGGGTGGGGATCCACATCCAGTTGGCCAGTGCGGAGTTGGCGCCGATCCCCGTGGCCTGACGCAGCTCGGGCAGGGGATCGAGGAAGGAGAAGCCGACCATCTCGCCGGGCCGGGCGCAGTCCGTCCAGTACAGCGGATCCAGTGTGGTCAGGGGAGCGGGCGGAGGGTCGGCGGGGTCGGGCAGCATCCCCGGCTGGATGGTGAGGCACGCGAGGAACAGAAGCTGAGCGGCCATGGATCGGCCCTCCTCATCGGGTCTAGGTCTTGCCACTCCCGTTCGGGGCACGCTCCCGCGCCGCCGAAGCCTGGACCGCGGGAGTCAGGGCGCGCCAGGGCATCCCCTGCAGGAGCAGGCCGGCGACCAGGGCGCCCAGTCCGATGCCCCCGAGCACGAGGGCGGCGACCTGGGCTCCGCGGGCGGAATCGGGCGTGGCGGGGGTCCGGTGCTCGCCGATGGCATTGCCGCGGTCGTCGAAGTCGAGTCGGATCACGTGATCACTGCCTGAACTCAGGGCGCGGCTCTGCTCCCACCAGTCCACGGCGTGGCGGGCAGCCAGGACCAGCATAAGACCAGCCAGCAGGTATGCCAGGCAGCCACCGAGTCGTCGAGCCTTGGCCTCCGTCGTGGGTGGTGGAACGGACACGGTCGTGTTCTCCTTCGCGAACGGGTACAGGAGGCAGCCTACTCGGGGACGGCGAAGCTCATCATCCCGGAGGGATAGCAAGCGTGGCGAGAACTCTACGACATATCACTTGCTGTCTCCTTCTCGCTTGTGCCCTCGGGCTCTCGGCGAAGGCTGACCCCCTACCCCTCGGCTACCATCCCGAAGTGGGGGCTGGCTCGGCGTACGACATCGCAGTCACCGCTCGCCTCGATTACCCCCTCGGCAAGGACGTTCCGGTCACGGCGGACCTGAAGTTCGGATCCTCCCCCAAGGAGCCGGCCGAGGATGGCAGCCAGCCCCTGTTCTTCTTCGTGGAAGAGGGCGACTTCCAGGTCATGGGCCGAAAGTGGGACTTCTCGGACCAGACTATGAACTGGGAGTGGAACCTCACCGAGAGCCGGCAGATCGTCGCCTCCACCAGCCAAGCGACGGGGCTGCTGGCCTTGGTCGAGCTGTTCTTCCGCATCGTCTACGTGGTGGAGCTTCCCACCGAGCCCGTCGAGGTGGGGGACACCTGGGAGACAGAGCGCAGCGTGGAGTCGGGCGACTCCACCGTTGAGACCCGGGCCGCCCATACCTTGGTGGAGCTGCGGACCGGTGAGGATGGGCGCGAGCTGGCGGCGATCGCCTCGGAGCTGGAGATCCCCGTGGACGTGGTGTTCGTCGGCAGCCGGTTCGCGGGGACCTTCGAGGGTACCGCTACCACGGAGATCGATGTGGCCACGGGTGAGGTCGAGGGCGTGGAAGTGGAGGGCAGCGCCGTACTGGTCAACGAGGGCGGTAGCTTGGACCTGACCCTCCGGGAGATCTCCATCAGTATGGTCCGCACGGGCGGGGTCACGGCCACCCAGGCCGAGGAGTGGCGGGAGCTGGCCGAGCAGCGGCGCGGCCTATCGGACAGCGGCTTCATCGACGCCATCCTCAACGCCAATGTGAGCGACTACCTGGAGGACGACTGGAGCGTGGTGTTCCCTCGATTCGGCAACACCGCCGCCGACGGAACGGTCCTCGGCGCGGGAGTCGTGGGCCGGTACGATTCGAACTTCCTGTACGAGCTCGACGGCATGTACGGGACGACATCGAACCGGGGGCTGGTGGCCTTCAGCCTGACGCGAGGCTATCCCATCCAGCCCAAGGACCAGCAGTTCCTCAGCTTCAGCAACCTGGACGGCGGTGAGCGGCTCCAGGTGGGCGTGACACGTTACTCGGGACGCCAGCTCGGCAGCCGGGGCATCGGGCGTCTGCGCTGGGGTCTCTCGGCCACCTACTCCGACCTTGTGCCCATCCCGCCTAGGCTCACCGATCGTGGCCGAGCGAACTACGTCACCGCCTCGCTCACGCGCTTCCGGACCGGGGAGTCGGCCGTAGGCCCCAAGAGTCTGGATTGGGAGGGCGTGCTGGCGGCGAACTTTGGTGGGCGGTCGGTTGGGGGCGACTACGACTTCACCCAGATGAGCGCGAGCCTGCTGGCCTTCTACCACCTCGACACCGACCGGACCTGGGCCGCCCGGCTGAGGTTATCCTCGGCCCTGGGCAATCCGCCCGACGCCTTCCGGACCAGCCTGGTGAGCCGGAGGATCCTCCGCGGCTTCGCCCTGGGCGACGCTCCCCTGGTGCGGCATTCCGTCGCGGGCTCGCTGGAGTACCGCTTCCGCCTCGACACCCCGCCCTTCTTCGATGACCTCGGGGTGCGGGACTGGTGGGGCGCCGTGTTCGTGGATGCGGGCATCGGCGGGAACAGCTACCGGGGGCTGCTCCGCTCCAAGGTATACGCCGACCTGGGCGTAACGGGCCGCGCCCGAGTGAAGTACCTGGGCATTCCCATCTACGTATGGGCTTCCATGGCCTGGCCGATCTCGGGCCGCACGGGCGGACCCCGTGTCTCCTTGGGCATCGACTGGGCGTTCTAGGCCTCCGAAGGCTCATGCTGCCTACGAGGCGAACACCCTCACTCACCCGGCCCCATCACCCGAACTTGTGAGGTGCTTCCCTGATGCGTTTCCTGCCCCTCATCGCCGCCATCGCCTGTCTGCCCTGCGCCGCCGTGGCGGAGCTGCCCATCATCCGGAACCTACACGCGCCGGACGTCAGCCCCGATGGTACCCTCGTGGCATTCTCCTATCAGGGGGACATCTGGGTGGCTCCCATCGACGCTGAGCCCTGTGTGGCGGAGCGGCTGACGGTCCATCCGGCCTACGAGTCAACCCCGAGGTTTTCGCCCGACGGCGAGACCCTGGCCTTCACCTCCAACCGGCATGGCAGCAGCCACATCTACACGGTGCCAGCTCGCGGCGGGCGCATCGAGCGGATCACCGAGGATAGCGGGGGTGCGGGCCTAGTCGACTGGAGTCCCGGCGGTGATGGCATCCTCTTCAACTCCGGCGGACGGGAGCATCGGCGCTCGTGCCCCTACGAGCTGGATCTGGCTACAGGGTACGTGCGCCCGGTCTTCGAGGCCGCCGTCAACTGCGACGCCGGCGCCTACTCCCCCGATGGCGCTCGGGTCTGCGGCACGCGGCTGGGCCAGGCGTGGTGGCGGAAGGGCTACCGAGGCAGTGGGAATGCCGAGGTGTACGTGTACGACCGTGCCGCCGATGAGCTGGAGGTCATCACCGAGTTCGATGGCTCCGACCGTTGGCCCATGTTCTCGAGCGATGGCGAGACTCTCTACTGGGTGTCCGAGCGCGGGGGACGGCCCAACCTGTACGCCATGGACGCAGAGGACCGCGAGCCGCGCCCGCTGACCCACTACGGCGAGGACGCCGTGACCTTCCCGTCGATAGCCTGGACCCCCGGGGGCGATGTCCTCGTGTACGAGTGGAGCTTCGACCTTTGGACCCTCCGGCCGGGCACGCCGCCGCGCAAGCTCGAGATCCGTGCTCCCTTGGACCACCTGGAGAACTTCGAGTCCGACGAGACGAGGACTTCGGGCCCCGAGGAGATCGCCGCCAACCGCGATGGCTCCTGGGTTGCCTTCACCGTCGCCGGCGACATCTTCCTAGCCAAGACCGACTTCGAGAACGGCTCGTTGCGCGTGACGGACTTCCCGGGCGCCGATGGCGACCTGGCGTGGCATCCGAATGGTGAGGAGCTGGCGTACGTTACTCAGCAGCCGGAGCAGCCGGGCATCTGGGTCCACGACGCGGCTGCACGGGAGGGGCGCCTTCTCGTAGCCGCCGACGAGCGCTATCTGGACATCGTGGGTTACACCGCCGATGGCACGCGCCTCCTCTACCAGCGCGGGTCCGGGGCCGACGGCGTCTGGTCCGCCGACCCGGAGACGGGCGAGTCCGAGCTGCTCGTGGATCTGCCCGATGTTCTGGGGGTTCGGGTGTCGCCCGATGGGCAGTGGGTCGCCGCGACGGTGGACCACGCACTCTCGGGCAGGGACATATACATCCGCCCGATGGACGGCGGGGAGTGGACCAATGTGACCGTCCATCCCGACGGCAACATGCAGCCGTACTGGGCGCCCGACGGCAGCAAGCTGTTCTTCGTATCGGCCCGCACCGACCAGTGGCAGATCTACGCCGTGGACCTGACCCCACAGCCCGTGGAGTTCGAGGACTACCAGGCCCAGTTCGAGGAGGCCGAGGAGGACGAAGGCGGTGATGACCAGGCGCCTACCGAGAGGCCGGAGGACTGGCCAGAGTGGAAGCCCGTGCCCATCGACGAGATGCCCATCGAACTGCGGGACATCGAGGAACGGGCCCAGCGGCTCTCGTCATCGGGCCAGGGAGAGGCGATCCTCGGCTTCACCGCCGATGGTGAGCGGCTGGTCTTCGAGCGCGGCGGCGAGGTCTTCACCATGGACTTCGCGGGCGAGGATGAGACGCGCATCCTGGGCGACGACGGCCTCTCCCAAGCGCACCTGACCGCCGATGGAGCCAAGGTGTTCGCCGTGCGAGACGGCGATATCGTCTATGGTGGGACCGCCAAGCCCGGCGGGGTGGCCGAGGTCAGCTTCCGAGTCGAGCTGGATCAGGACCGGCGCATCCTCCAGAAGGCCGCCTTCAGGCAGGCCTGGACCATCTACGACCAGGCCTTCTACACCGGGACATTCCACGGCACCGACTGGGAAGCTGTGTACGAGCACTATGCCCCCCACTGCACGGGCACGCTCGTTCAGGAGGACTTCAACCGCCTCGTGAACCGCATGATCGGCGAGCTGAATGCGTCTCATTCGGGATGCTTCGGTGGACGCGGCTTCCCCGGCGACACCACGGGGCGGCTGGGCATTACCCGCGATCCAGAGCATGCGGGCCCGGGCGTGCGAGTGGCCCACGTGCTGCGCATGGGTCCCCTGGACCACCCCAACACCCGGGTCCGCCGGGGGGAGTACCTGCTCGCCATCAATGGCCAGGAGGTGAACAACACCGAGCACTTCTCCGAGCTACTGGCGGGCACCGTGGGTGAGCGGGTCAAGGTCATGGTCAACGCCGAGCCCACGCTGGAGGGCGCCCGGGAGCTCTCGGTGAAGCCCATCTCTCCGGGCGCGGAGAACGGGATCGAGTACCGGGAGCGCATCGCCGCGCGCCGCGAGCAGGCCCATCGGCTATCGGACGGCCGGGTCTACTACCTGCACATCTCGGGAATGGGGCCTAGCCAGCTCGACGAGTTCGAGCGCGAGCTGTTCGGCCCGGCCCAGCACTACGACGCCGTCATCATCGACGTGCGCGACAACGGCGGGGGCAACATCCACGATCCCCTGTACGAGATCCTCACCCGCCGGGTGCACGGGTGGATCGCCCAGCGAGGCGCGCCACTAAGGTCCCAGCCCTTCCAGTTCTTCGATGGCCCCCTGTGCGTCATGACTAACCAGTACAGCTTCTCCGATGCCGAGATCTTCCCCCAGGGCTTCCAGGATAAGGGCTTGGGTGCAATCATCGGCATGGACACCCCGGGCGGGGTGATCGGCGTGGGTGTGGCGAGGCTCGTCAACGGTAGTGCCGTGGCCGTGCCGGCGACGGGATGGTACCGACTGGACGAGGGCACCATCGAGAACGAAGGCGTCCGTGTGGACATCGAGGTGCCGTACACGTACGCGGAGTACCGACGAGGACGGGATCCGCAGCTCGAAGCGGCGGTGGAGTATCTGCTGGCCGAGCTGGAGACCCGCAGCCGCACCAGGCCACCCACGGTGGACGGTCACGTGGCTCCGAGGCCCTAGCTCCTGGCGATCACCTGAAGGAGCTCGCGGCTCCATTCGCCTGGGTCGGCGTGGGAGATGAGATGGACTCGGCGCTTCCGAGCGGCGCGGAGGTGCTGGAGCTGGTGCATGGGCCACAGCCACGCGCCACCAGCGGCTTCGGCCAGCTCCGTCTCCGGCAAGCCCAGTGCCTCGAAGTGGGGCGCCAGATCGGCGCAGGCGCGCTCCATGGCCAGGTACGCCGGCGGGGGGCCGTCATCGTCGCCGGAGTCGTCGGGCCTCCTCAGTAGGACGGTGCATTCGCCGGCCTCGGAGAGGCCCATGGCCGCCACATAGCCCTCGGTTAGCCCGCGGGATCGGCAGGGGGTCATGCACCACGAAACGGCGCGGAGCTGGGTCGGCTCGCCCTCGTCCACGGCCGGGGTCACCGTTACGCCTAGCCGCAGCCCCTCCGGCTCGGCCACGGAGATGAGCAAGCGGAAGGCGCCGGCCCTCTCCTCGCCCGCCAGGCGCGTGGCCAGGTCCCGAAGGTCGAGTCCCTCCACTCCGGGGTCGGTGTCTCGAAGGCAGGGCCGGGAGCACAGCGCCTCGGAAGCCGCCGGCGGAACGCCCTCGGGCAGTGCCTGGGCGATCCGCTCCCTCAAGGCGTCCCGGGCCTCGATGACCGTCTCGGCGAGGGCGTCCACTTCGCCGCCCGCGTCGGCGATTTCTATGGCCAGGTCATCGAAGGCCGACCGCACCTTGACCGGTCCACCGGGCGGGGCCTCCACCTGGTCCAATCCCCACAGCGGCACGCTAAGCGGCTGGTGATGATCGGGCACCACCAGCAGATGAGTGTCATCGGCCAGAACCTGGCCGGTGTCCGTAAGGGGTACCCAGCCTCTTTCGGACCACGAGACCTCAGCCACCAGCGAGACCGATGCCGTACGGCCGGGTAGGGTTAGGGTGGATGAGAGTCTATCGCGGCGCAGTGCAACGATCGAGGCCAGCAGCTCCTCGGGATGCTCCAGCTCGGACAGGCGCACCGTGTAGTCGGAATCGAGCACCAGGGGCACGGCGTCGGCCACCACGTCGGCCTCCCGAATGGTCAGAACATCAATCAGCAGCGGCGCCCCACGCTCGGGCTGTACCTCGACCCGCTCCTCGGTAACGACGACCTCGGCGGGTCCATCGAGCAGTGTATGGCCATCGGGATGTATCAGCTCGAGCTGGGCCGTCAGCCCTTCGGTGCCAGCCATGGCTGCCTATCCTCTCCCGCCAAGGTGGTTTCTACCCCGGAGGGCCATCGCCCTGGCCGCGGCTACCTCGCCGACGAGATCTCCGCCAGCAGCTCGGTCTCCGGGCCCTGGGGCACCGCCTCTGTCATCAGTCGCTCGAACCGGCTGCGCACGGACCAGAAGGCCCAGTAGACGAGGGCGACGTACCCCATGGCCAGTATGGCTAGAAACAGGGGCGCCGATCCTGGGCTTGAGCTGTCAAAGGTCATCCCGATCAATGGCATGGCCAGGGCGAGCGGCAGCCAGAGGCCGATGGTGGGTAGCGCCCAGATCAGCCCGTCCCACATAGAGTCGCGTCCGAACCGCTTCGGTCCCGGCAGGCCGCCGAGCAGACCCGTCAGCAGGATGAGGACGAAGATCAGCAGCGAGGCGGCGAGAACGATCCCGAGCACCATGACGATCAGCCCCGGATCCGTCCCCACGAAGAACAGCGGGATGCAGAGGAGCGTCCCCACCAGGCGCCCGGCGGTGCCCCAGAGCGGCGGCAGCATGTAGCCCAGCATCAGGTCTCTGGGCCTCAGGGGGGTCATGCACGTATGGGTGAAGGCGCCGGTGGCCCGCTCCATCTTCAGGGGTGTGGAGGTGTTGGCTCCCGCCGAGATCCAACTGATGATGACGGCGCCGCCGAGGGGGAAGGTGGCCAAGACCCATGGCCATTCCGCGACCATACTGATGACCGCGCCCCGGCCGGCGCCCGTAGTCCAGAGGACGTCGCAGAGGAACCACAGCAGGTACATCAGCAGGGAGCCCGCTGCGAAGGCCACGAACATGTTAATGGGATCCTCGCCCACGCGCTTGCCTCGCATGATCCGCAGAGCGACGGGATTGCGGACGATACTCTCGCGCCGGGCGCCCTTCTCGATCAGCTCGTGGGTTGGCTCGGGTACCTTCTCCTCGCGGTCCACGCGCTTCCGGCCCGGATGAAGCTGCCAGAGGCGCACCTGGGCCACGGTGCCGGCGATGGCGACGATCAACTGGACCACCAGGACCATGGCGGGGCTCGGCAGGACGAACCGACCAGCCAAAGGGCCGGCAAGGGCGACCACGCCAGGGGCGGCGGCGAACCCCGCGCCAAAGGGGATGATGCCCAGCAGGCCGGGGCCCAGGGGCGGTGGCGCGAAGAAGCCCATCACGAAGATCACCATTATGCCGAACCAGACCAGGCCGTACGCCCGGATCCACCCCCGCTGGTAGAGCCACCGGTGGCCCCGACCGATGACCCATGCGCCCATCAAGGTCGGGATGGTCGCCATGAGCGCGCCGATGGCGATGTGAGGGGTGAGGCGGGGATCGAGCCCGCCGAGCCAGCATGCGATGTAGAAGGCGGACAGGGGCACATAGACCGACAAGCCCGCCTCCAGCGTCCACCCGATCTCCATCAGCCAGGCGCGCCTGCCCTGGAGGGGCTCCACGATCGAGCGATGGGAGGGGAGAATCCCCCAAGTCACGGCGCCGTTGCGGAGGAAGTGCATGCCGCCCAAGGCCACAGTCCACACCGCGAGCATGGCTACGAAGAGGCCGTCGGTAGCGCGAGCTGGATCGGCCGGCGGCGCGGTGGTGCGCATGGCGGCGGCGCCCGTCAGCCACTCGGGCCCCGCTTCGACCGGGGGTAGCACCTTGGCAAGCCAGCCGTCAGCGATCCAGGGCCAGCAGAATCCCGCCGTGATCACCAGTCCGAAGATCGTCCCGAGCCCGGCCAGCGACCAGGGCGACACTCGCAGGGTGACGGGCCGGCCGTCGATGGCCCGTCCCATCCGTTTGGCCCAGAGGACGATGGAGGGCACCAGGATGAGCAGGAGGGGCACCGCGATGGGCATCTGGAGGCGGTAGAACTCGCGCGGCTCGACAAGCGCCTGAGGAAGCAAGTAGGGAAAGAGCAGGACCCAGATGATGATCCCGCCCATAGCCGAGCCTCGGCCGATGTGCATGAAGAGTTGAATGAGGCCGTTCATGGCCATGGCCACGCCCCATGCCGCCCGGCGCTTCTTGCGAACGGCCGAGGTGTCGATCTCCTCACCCGGCTGGCTCTTCTGCTGCCCCGTCTCCAGGGGCCGATCCACGGCGGCGATGGCGACAAATAAGATGGCCAGATGACCGAGTACCAGATGCCACCAGTCATCCCAGCCGCCGAGTCGGACGCACAGAAGATGAAGGGGGAAGGCCAGCACCATCATGGCGGCGGCGACCAGCATCGGATAGGTGTTGCGCAAGCCGGCGCTCTCCACCCAGTCGACCGGGGCCAGTCGGTAGTGGTCGGCGGCGTTGTCTTGCTCCGCGGCCCGCAGGCTATACCGCCTCTTGCTGGTGGCGTACCAGATGCTGTACAACTCGGCGCTGATCAGCAGCGCGGCAGCCACGTCGCCAGGGCTCAGGGGCACAGCCAGCATCCGGAGTCGCTCGCTCTGCCACAGGCCGAGGGCCAAGCCGCCCAGCATCACGGCACAGAGGAGGAGTAGCCATGCGCCGACACGCACCGGCAGGAAGGAGCTACGCTCCTCGCGCCGCGACATGAGCAGCAGGTAGGGGTTCTCACGCACCGTCAGCAGGGCGCGGAGATAGACCCAGTGATCCCAATTGCGCAGACGCTCCATGCAGCAACACCGGCAGTCCGGACGACTTAGGGCTCCTCGCGTCGCGCACCCCTCAGACGCAAAGAGGCCGCGGGGCCCTCAGGGCCTTCCGCGGCCTCTCATTCGTTCCTCCGTACCGGCGACTTCCCTCCAGCTAGCGGAGGGCCGGTTCGGACATGGACTAGGCGCTGTGGTCGTGGCAGACGGTGGCGCAGGTGTCCGCGCGGCTCAGCCACACGCCCGTCTCCTGGTAATGGACCCAGCGGTTGTAGCCGCATCCGCTCATGAAGTGGGCTTGGGCGGAGTAGGGGTTGTCCACGCAGGACGTCTTGGCGGCCTTGGTCGTGTACGTGGCCGGGTGGGTAGTGTGATGGACGAAAGCGTCCTTGTCGCCCGTGGCCATGCAGGTCTCGCAGTACTGATGCATACCCGCATCCATGCAGGCTGCATGACGCGAGACCCAGTCACCGGTGTGCTGAGCATGGGCCCAGCGGGCGTACCCGCAGAGAGACATGTACTTGGTCTCGGCGCTATAGGCGGTCAGGTCGCCGTGGACCTCAACGTGGGTGTCGGCGCCAGCGATATGAACAGTGCCGCATGCCTCGCAGGCCTTGGCATGATCGTCGCCGCAGCTTCCGCAGTCGGCCAAAGCCGCGCCTCCCATCGCCGCGAAGGCAAGGGTGGCCACCATCATCAGTGTCAGCTTGGTTGAAGTCTTCATCTATGTTCAGCGTCTCCTTTCACGCTTCAATCGGGCATGGCTCATGCGCCGTACGGCGCCAGTCGCCAGTCCCAGGGTTACACTGAGAAGGTTAGCATATTCGGCATGACAATACCAAATAAGGTGTGCTAGCCGGCGTGCGCCGTGGCCCGTACGGGTCACAGGGCCTGGGCATGGCCATCACCGCGGGGATCGGATCCGGCGGCGAGAAGCCCGTCGTCATCGCGAGCGATCACCTGGGCACATCCACCAGCGTCCAAGGGGGGACAGAGGTGCAGATCATGGCCTAGCTCGGTCAGCCTGGCCACGGTCTCCGCCGGCAGCCGGTCTTCGATGGTGACCTGAAGCTCCTCGCCAATGAACCAGCGAGGCAGCTCCACCGCCTTCTGCGGATCCAGCCCGAAGCCCAGCACGGCGCCGCACGTCTGGAGATTGGTCTGCACCTGGCGCATCCCGCCCGGGGACCCGCCCAGCAAGGCGAGACGCCCTTCCTTGGTGGCCAGGTAGGTGGTGAGGGTGTGCATTGGCCGCTTCCCTGGGGCCAGGCAGTTGGGATGCAGGGGGTCCAAACTGAACCCGGTCATCCGGTTGTTCAGCATGATCCCCGTGCCTTCCACCATCACCCCGCAGCCGAAGTTGTGGAATACGCTCTGGATCAGGCACACGGCGTTGCCATGGCGATCGACCACCGCGAGCTGGGTGGTATCGGTATCGCCCAGGGGCCCCGCCTGGTGGACCTTCGCCTCGGACCGGTCTAGCTGGGCGCGTCGCTGAGCGATGTGCTCCACACTCAGGGTCTGGCCGACGTCGAACTCGGCGTGGGCAGGATCGCCGGCATACTCGTGGCGGTCGGCGTAGGCGAGCTTGATGGCCTCGACGCCTCCGTGGAGCCACTCGGGAGACAGGGGACCGCGGGCCTCGTCGACGAGGGGCTCGGCGATGAGCATCGCTTCGAGCATTACGTGGGCCTGGGAGACGGGCGGCTGTACATGGAGGTCGTATCCTCGCCACGGCCGGGTGAGGGGTGGTCCGATCTGGGGCCGGAAGGCCCTTAGATCGTCCAGGGCAAGGTCGCCGCCGTTCGCCTGGATGAAGGCGGCAATCACCTCGGCCAGTCCACCGCGGTAGAACTCATCGACACCACCGATGGCCAGAGCGCGCAGGGCGTGGGCGAGGTCGGTTTGGACCAAGGTCTCGCCGACCTCGGGCGCTCGGCCCTTGGGCATGAGGACGGCATGGGTGGCGGGGAAGGCCTCGATGACCGGAATGTGAGCGCGAATGGCCTTCGCCAGATTCCGGCCCACGGGGAATCCGAACTCGGCGTGGGCGATGGCCGGTGAGAAGACCTCCTGTCTCAGCTTGCTGCCGAAGGTGCGAAGGGCCAGGTCCCAGCCGGCCACCTGCCCCGGGACCGTGGTCGAGCGATAGCCTCGAAGGGGTACCTCTCCATCGGGGTAGGAGTCTATCCGGGCAGCGGAAGGGGCGGCGCCCGAAGCGTTAATGGCCGTGACCTCCCCCGAGGCCGCGTCGTAGTGCAGCAGGAACATGTCCCCACCCACGTGGGAGAGGTGGGGCTCGACTACTACCATCACCGCCGCGGCCGCGACGGCGGCGTCGGTTGCGTTGCCACCGGCCACCAGGGTGTCCATCGCCGCCCTTGTGGCGAGGGGGTGTCCGCAGGCCGCGGCGCCCTGGGTTCCGCGCGCAGCCAGTCTTCCAGTGAGGCCGTGGGTCATGTTATGCGTCTCCCGCCCGTGTGTCTGCAATGGGCTTCGGCCTCGCCTGGACGAGCGCCTTCGCCTTCGGGCCAGCACTTGCGCGAGGGGGTGTCAGAAGGGAAGCGGACTGACGGGCCCACGGGGCAGTACCTCCAGCACCTGGCTGCCCGCCCAGATGGTTGTGTACTCCGTCCCATCGACGGTCTCGCGCTCCCGCTTGGCGTGGACGGGGAAGGACACCGTGGCCTCCGTCCCCGGGCCGAGGCTAGGCAGCTTCAGGTAGCCGGCCTCGACGTGACTCCCTATCTCCTGACCATCCAGGCGCACCACGAGGCTCGCCGGGTCCATCCAGCTCGGGAGCCGGACATCGACCTGGGCGTCGGTCTTGGCTCGCACTATGATCCGTCCCTCCAGCGGCAGCATGCTCTCGACGGTTACCCTTTCGTCTTCGTAGCTGAGGAGCAGGTTGACCCGGTGCACGGAGCCCACCATCGTGCAGCGATGCTGCCAGCACTCGGCCATGGCGTGCACCGCTCCCGAAGTGATGTCGACGGTGGACAAGGGCCAGTCGCCCGGCCGCATCCGGTCGTTGGGAAGCTGCATGCTGAAGCCGCCCGCAGCGCGATATAGCACGTTCGTGCGAGCGTCCGACTGAGGGTCCTCGACATCCCGCGCGAACTCCCGCAGGGTCTCCTCGGTATGCTGGGTAGGCAGAACCATGCTACGAAGGTAGCGCTCGGCCATCTCGTAGTACTCGCCCCGGCCCAGTGCGCCCAGGTGCAGGGCGGTGCGGATCACGTCCCCCGTCTGGTTGATCTCGCCTCGACCAGCCACGTCGGCCGGATGCTCGGGATAGACCTCATCGCCCCAGCCCCATGAGCTGAAGTACTCCGGCACGCCGTGCTCCATGGCGGCGAGGCAGACCGCCAACAGCTCGTCGTCCTCGGCCATGATGGCGTACTCGGTGATGCCGCTCAGGGAGGATGTGATCGAGTGCACGTGTCCCGAGGAGCGCTCCATGGGGCCGAAGGTACCGTCATCCATGAGGATCTCCGCCGCACCGGCCCGGGCGTACTTGCCCGCTAGATCGAAGGCCGTCCCGCTGCCCGTCAGTCGGTAGTATGCGAGCAGCGGATCGACCATCCGTGCGGCGTTGGGTACACTCACGCCCTCGAAGCGGCCCGACGCCCCCATCTGCTCCACAAGCCGGGGCGACCACCGGCCCGTGTCGTCGGTGATCGAGGCCAGGGTCTGTAGCATCAGGTCGGCCTTCTCGCGAGCCCAGGTCGAGTCGCGTCCCATGATCAGCGCCACCAAGCCGTATAGACCCTCGCGCATGTTGTGGAACTCGACGAAGCGCTCGCCGCCCCGGTCGGGATCGACGTAGGAGTTCAGGTGATGTTCATTGTCGAAGGACAGCTTCAGGTACCGCTCCAGAACCGCTAGCCCCGCCTCGGGGAAGGGCACGCCCATCAGCTCCTCGGCGGCCATACACGCCCACAGGGCGCGGCCCACCACGTGGGGGATGCCGATGTTGATGGAGTGGTGCAGCTCGGCCGTCCCGTCGTCGCGCAGATTCGCATAGAAGTACGGCTCATCGTCCCGGTCCCGGTCGAACATCGATGTCATGGACCGCACGCCCAGAGAGGCGGCCCCGATCACGTCGGTGCGGACGGGGAGTGTCGACAGGGGCGGCGTCAGGTGAGTCTCCAGTCCGTCGTCTATGTCGGCCTCGAGCGCAGCCAGATTGGGCCACTCGGTCACCACCTCGGGCCCTGCCATCCTGCCCTCCTGCTCTCGGCGTGCCTCCAACATTCGCCAATCCTCCTCATGGAGTCTGGCTTCGTCGTCGGGAAGCCGACTCGCCTCCAGCGCCAGCAGGTCCGCTGCCGGCAGAACCCGGTCATATAGCAGCACTTCAGCGATGTCCCCGCGCAGGTAATGGCGCTCGCCGCCGTCGTAGAAGCGCGCTCCAACCCGCAGCTCGCCCATCTGGGTGACCGCCGGGTCGGCCACTCGGGTCGCTTCGGGCTTGCCTTCCACCCGCAGGCGGATCTCGGCCAAGTCGCGCTCCACGATGATCAGGCGTGTCGGGCCGTAGGGGTAGGTCCGCTGAAGCTGGTCCATCTGGCCGCCGATGCGGCCGGCCCCCTCGACGCTCAGTGAGTTGAAGTGATCGGTGCAGTCATAGAGGTCGACAGTAAGGCCCGGGTCGTAGTCGTGCCCGCCATCGGGCCGAGCTGAGACAAGGCCCGCCGAGTACGGCGAAGGCGGCCGGGGTGCCACACGCACCAGCAGTGTCCACGTCTGGGTCGCGCGAGCGAAGTCCAAGCAGCGCAGGACGTCATCTTGCCCATCGAACCGGACCACAGGTGGCAGACCGGCCTGGGATCGATCGACCAGATGGGGCCGCTGCTCGCCCTCACTCACGAGCGGCGGACCGGTCACGGAGCTTCGCCACTCCTCGACCCGCCCCGCAGCATCGGTGGTTAGCTTTCCCGCGGCGCTGGCATCGAGCCAAAGCAGGAGCCCGTCCGTCGGCGTCTGAGCGGCCGCACCACTGCCAACGAGCCACGCCACGACCCACATCGCCCATCCTCTAGCTGACATCGCAACCCTCCACAAGAATGAGCGTGCCCTCCGATGCGCCCGTCCTCAGGTCGCGGGCCTCCGTGTACTCCGGCGAGTGGTACCACTCCTTGGCTCTCTCCACCGAGGGGAACTCCAGGATGACCACTCGTCCCATCTCGGTCTCACCCTCCAGGGTCTCGACGTGAGGAGACCTGGCGATGAACCGGCCTCCGTACTTGGCGATGGTCTCCGGTGTCACCTGCGTGTACTGGCTGTACTGGTGGGGATCGGTGACCCGCACCCGGGCAACTACGTACGCGCTCATGTCAACATCCTCTCGCCGGACGGCAGGCGGGGCATTGCCTGCTCTGGGCGCCGAATCCTCCATTCGGAGCCACCCTGCCCGCAAAAGGAGGCCCCGCCTGCGGGGATGAGAAGCGGATAGGTGGAGCGCTTGGTCGGTATCCACCCGGGAGCACGACACGGACGGCGCTTCCCACTCCAGAAGGGGCGTGACAGGATTGTCGGAGCAAGAGACGGTCGGTCGGAGCAGGTACACGGATATGGTGTTGCGCCGCCTCACGGTGCGGGTTCTCGACCGCCCGGGCGGCTTCGCGCGCTTCGCCGAGGCCGTGGGCCGGACGGGCGCACTCCTGGGCGACATCCGGAAGGTACGCATCGAGGATGAGCACGTGGTCCGGGATGTGGATGTCTACGTCCGCGACAAGGACCACCTGGACACCGTGGTCACCCGGAGCGCGGAGCTGGAGCATGTGGATGTCCTGCGGGTTCTCGATCATGTGCTGGAGATGCATCTGGGCGGGAAGCTGGAGGTGGTCAGTCGGGTGCCCCTGGACAGCCTCAGCGACCTGATGACCGTCTACACTCCGGGCGTGGCCCAGGTCTGCCGGACCATCGCCGAGGACGAGACCAAGGCCTACACATACACCCACATCTGGAACACGGTGGCCATCGTGACCGACGGCACCGCCGTCCTTGGCCTGGGCGACATCGGCGCCGTCGCCGGGATGCCGGTCATGGAGGGCAAGGGCGTGATCCTCCGCAAGATGGTCGACATCAGCCCCGTACCAATCCTCGTCGATACCCACGATCCCGATGTCATCGTGGATGTGGTAAGCCACATCGCGCCCACCTTCGGCGCCATTCAGCTCGAGGACATCGCCGCACCCGAGTGTTTCCAGATCGAGGCCGAGCTCTCCCAGCGTATCGACCGCGTGGTGTTCCACGACGACCAGCACGGAACTGCCATCGTGGTCATGGCGGCGCTGATCACCGCCCTCGATCGTCTCGCCCGGAACCTGGCGGACCAGAAGATCGCCGTCAGCGGCGCGGGAGCCGCCGGCATCGCCATCACCAAGATGCTCCAGGGCGCGGGGGCCAAGAACGTGATCCTATGCGACCGCGCTGGCGCGGTCTACGAGGGCCGGTCGGAGCACATGAACCCCGCCAAGGAGGAGATCGCGACCACTACCAACCCCGCCAATGAGAAGGGCTCCCTGGAGGATGTGCTCAAGGGCGCCCACGTCTTCATCGGGGTCTCGGCTCCCGGCCTGGTAACCCCCGAGATGGTCGAGAGCATGGCCGACGATGCCATCGTCTACGCCCTGGCCAACCCCGATCCGGAGATCGACAAGAAGAAAGCACTGGCTGCCGGCGCCGCCTTCGCCACCGATGGGAAGACTCTCAACAACGCTCTGGCCTTCCCGGGGGTGTTCCGAGGCTGCCTGGACGCCCGAGCGGCGACGATCACCCCCGAGATGAAGCTGGCCGCGGCGAAGGCCATCGCCCTCCAGACACCCATCGACGACCTGGTGCCGAACTTCATGGACCGAGCGATGCACAAGCAGGTGGCCGCCGCGGTGATGCAGGCCGCGGTCGACTCGGGAGTGGCCCGGATCTATAAGCCCGACCCCGGCACCTTCGAGCATCGCCACTCCGAGGATGAGAAGCTGTACCCCGAGACCAACGACGAAGAGGAATAGGCGGCAGACACATGATCACTCTATCGGCATGCATCGAGATGATGTTCCGGGAGGAGCCCGAGTTCACCAAGCGCGTGGACCGGGCCGCCGACTGCGGGCTGAACGCCATCGAGTTCTGGGGCCATGGCGGCAAGGACATCGACGGTATCGCTGCCCGGGTGAAGGACCGTGGCCTGGCAGTGGGGGCCTTCGTCGCCCCCGCGGGCAACCTGGGCGATCCGGCCAACCACGAGACGTACGTTCAGAGCCTCAAGGATGCTCTGCCCATCGTCCGGAAGCTGGACTGTCCCCGGCTGATCGTCACCGTGGGGAATGAGATCGAGGGGATGCCGCGGGCCGAGCAACACGGCAACATAGTGAAGGCTCTGAAGATGGTTGCCCCCGTGGCCGAGGACGCGGGGCTGACCCTATGCGTGGAGCCGCTGAACATTCTGGTGGACCACCAGGGGTACTTCCTCTCCACCTCCACCGAAGGATTCGGGATTCTCGAAGAGGTGGGTAGCCCCGCCGTGAAGCTGCTGTTCGACATCTACCATCAGCAGATCACCGAGGGGAACTTGATCGCGAACCTGACCGCCGGAGCCGATCGCATCGGGCACCTGCATGTGGCCGACGTGCCGGGCCGCCACGAGCCGGGCAGCGGGGAGATCAACTACCGGAACGTCTTCGCAGCTCTGATGGAGGCGGGTTGGGATGGCTACGCGGGTCTGGAGTACTCGCCTTCCACTCCCGCCACGGAGGATAGCCTGGACTACACCCTCGCCTTCCGTGACGCGTTGGGCATGAAGTAGGACCCCGGCCAGGTCGGTCGTACAGATACGAGCCCGGGCGATCTACGCGCCCGGGCTCGTATCCTCAAGAGGGATTGGCGATTACTTTGGCTTGGCGATGCGCCCCTAGAACTTGCGGACGCCTACGGCTTGAGGACCCTTGTCGGCTTCCTCGATCTCGAACTCGACCTCGTCGTTCTCCTCCAGCGTCCGGAAACCATCCATATCGATTTCCGAATAGTGGACGAAGACATCCTTGCCGCCATCTTCGGGGGTGATGAAGCCATACCCCTTGTCCGGGTTGAACCACTTCACTGTTCCGCGCACTACGACCAACACTCCTGACCGTTCTGGTTTTGCTCGGCCACTGGGCCGAGCCTGAAACATGCGCCGGACCATTCTGCGTTCGTGGCGGTGACGCCTTCATGGAGTTCCTCCGTCTTCCAAAACGTCTATCGCGGCCCCGCTCGGTCCGAGGCTTCCCGGGCGATGGCTGTCCACTCACCCAGGCGGCAGGGGTTGCCGGCGATGGAGTGGATGTCGTTCAGGTTGAGGTCCAGCCGCGCGTCGCCTGCCTGCTCTAGCAGCGCCTCGATCTCGGCCCTGATCGCCGCCCGGTCGTGGGTGAAGAACACTGCCGTGGGGTGAGCATGCACCTCCAGTACCACGTCCCTGCCGAAGACCCGGCGAGCCTTCCCGACAGAAGACCAGGGCGAGACGTGGATACGGCGTACGCCCGGCAGGTTGGCGATGGTCTCGAACTTCTCGTCAAGGCAGTCGCAGCCGTGGTAGTAGACTCTACCCTCGCCGTGAAGCTCAGCAAGCCGCTCGTTGTAGGGCTGAACGAATTCGGCGTACTTCGCGGGCCCAAGTCCCGCCGACGTCTGGCCGGATACGTAGGCCCATTCCTGGGTGAGCGGGAGGGGCGCCGTCCCGTCCGGCCAGCGGGCGCAGTGGAAGAAGGCCCAGTCGAGGGTGCAGTAGCGGCCGCATGGACTGGGCACGCCATTGTACAGACCCTCCGACTCGCGCCACAGGTGGTTGCGGCGCAGGCCCTCGGTGACGAATGCCATCAGTCCGTGGGCCGCGTCGGCATCGAGGGCGCAGTCCATGAGGAGGTTGTCCATCCCACGCATGGAGACGGCGACATCGAAGGGATGGTGCCCGAGGTGAGGCGGCTGCACATGGATCGGCAAGCGTCCCTCGGTCAACTCCGAGAGTCGCTCGAGGCGGCGCCCCGTCTCCTCGGCGTCATGCTCATGCTCGGGGTAGGTGAGCTTCCCGAGGTCGATACCCCCGCCGAAGGGGGGATCGTCTCGCCACGCCGTCGTGGCACCACCTAGGGAGCGGCGCTGGGGCTGCACGCCCCATCCCTTCAGGGGGTGGACTGCGGCCTGAACGACCAGATGGGCGAAGAGTGGGCGGTCATCGCCGATGTGCTCATCGGCCCACAGGTCGCGCTGCAGCCGCCACTCCAGCGCCCTGGCATCGGCGGCGCGGCATCGCAGGGAGTCCTCGCCCAGCATCAGGGGCCAGTGCTCTCCGGGGATGAGCTCATGGACCGTGGCCACGGGCGCCCGAGGCACGGGCTCCAGACTGTTGAGGGCCGCGAACAGCTCCGCGCCCTCGGCCTGCCTGGACTCGGCGGCGCGGCCTATCAGCTCGTCGACCAAGGGCCGGAGGATCTCGGTGTCGGTCAAGGAGCAAGGCCTCCTACCGGGGCGTGAGGACGTACGACTCGCCCGCCTCGGTGTCCAGGTACACCACCGTCGGCTCCGGGCGGTCCGCGTCCACCGGCTCGCCGCGGTGGGTGACGGCGACGGCGGTCCCGCTCCTCACCGTAAGCGGGCCACCGAGCAGCGAGGTGATCTCCGCCCGCTGGAGCTGGCCGTCCTCCCACGCCAGGTCGATGGCGAACCCCCCGCGACCCCGAAGGCCCGTGACCCTGCCTGCCGGCCAAGCCGCAGGCAGAGCGGGCAGCAGGTGCAGCTCACCGGCGTGGCTCTGAACGAGCATCTCGGCGATGCCCGCCGTTGCTCCGAAGTTCCCGTCGATCTGGAAGGGCGGATGGGTGTCGAACAGGTTAGGCAGTGTGTTCCCCGAGAGTGCCTCGATGAGCATCCGGTGGGCGTGGTTGCCATCGAGCAGCCGGGCCCAGAGCGCGATCTTCCATGCCTTGCTCCAGCCCGTGCCACCGTCACCGCGGAACAGGAGCGACTGCCGGGCGGCATCGAACAGATCGGGGGTATCGCGCCAGGTAATCTCATTGCCCGGATAGAGGCCGTAGAGGTGCGAGACGTGCCGGTGCTTGTTGTCGGGATCGTCGATGTCCCTGAGCCATTCCTGGAGCTGACCGTACTGGCCGATCTGGTTCGGAGCGATCCGAGCCCTCAGTGCCAGCAGCTCGGCGGCGAAGTCGGCGTCCACACCCAAGACCTCGGCGGCGGCCGCCGTGTTCGAGAATAGGCTCCGGATGAGCTGATGGTCCATGGTGGGTCCCGCGACCAGGCCGCCGTTCTCGGGCGAGTTGGACGGTGTGCTGATCAGCCAGCCCGTGTCGGGATCCTCGACCAATGTATTGGCGAAGAACCGGGCCGCGCCCTTCATCAAGGCGTACGACTCCTCGGTCAGCTCGCCGGTGAAGAGGTACCGCTCCCAGAGGTGGTCACAGAGCCAGGCGCCGCCCGTGGGCCAGATGCCGTGGTTCGAGGCGTTGATGGGCGCCGTCCCGCGCCAGATGTCCGTGTTGTGGTGGAGCACCCAGCCGTCGGCGTCGTAGTGTGCTCGAGCCGTCTCCCTGCCCGTCTCGGCCACCTCGGCGAGCATGTCGAAGAGCGAGTCGTGGCACTCCGAGAGCGCCGTCACCTCCGCGGGCCAGAAGTTCATCTCGGTGTTGATATTGACCGTCCACTTGGACTCCCACGGCGGCTCAAGCTCTTGGTTCCAGATGCCCTGGAGGTTCGCGGGCTGGGTGCCCGGCCGGCTGCTGGCGATGAGCAGGTAGCGGCCGAACTGGAAGAACAGCGCGGCGAGCTGTGGGTCGTCCAGCTCCACGGCCCGGGCGATGCGCTCATTGGTGGACAGGTCCGCCGCCTCGGTCCAGCCCAGATCCAGGTCCACCCGCTCCATGAGCTCGGAGTGGTCGGCGACATGCTCCTCCAGCAGGTCCCCGAAGCTGCGGCCGGAGACGGCCTCCATGTCGGCCGCCGCGATGGCCGACGGATCACCCGAGATGTCGGTGTAATCCACGTAGCTGGTGGCCGCCGTGAGGAAGAGGGTTGCCGCATCGGCCCCCGCCACCGTCAGCGCGCCGTTCTCGCCCTCCACCGATCCGCCGTCGGCCGACAGCCGGAGGCGTGCCTCGAACCCCACCCCGCCTTCCTCGACCTGGCCGGTGAGCACCACATCACCGCCGTCGAGGGAGACTTGCGAGTCCGCATGGGGCGAGGCGAGAGTGGCCGAGAAGCTCAGGGCGCCGGGATCACTAGCTTCGACATGAAGGGCGATGACGCGGCTCGGGTAGCTGGCCATGGCCCGGCGTGTGAAGGTCACCCCATCGACCTGGTACTCTACCGTCGCCACCCCTGACCGGAGGTCCAGCTCCCGCCGGTAGCTCTGCGCATCGCCGTGGCCGGCGAAGGTAAGCAACAGATCGCCGAAGGGCTGGTAGGCCTCCTGCCGCACCGGGTCACTCATGAACTCCCGCCAAGCCAGATCCTCCGCCTCGGCTTGCTTGCCCTCGAAGAGCAGCCGACGGATCTCGTCGAGATGCTCCGCGGCGCCCTCGTTGTGGTACTCCCTCGGATGGCCCGTCCAGAGCGTGTCCTCGTTGAACTGGATGCGCTCGGTCTCTGTGCCTCCGAAGACCATGGCCCCCAGGCGGCCGCCACCGATGGGCAGCGCCGCGTTCCAGTCCGCCGCCGGCTCGTCGTACCACGTCACCAGCCGTCGCGATTCCATGTCGCTCTCCCCCGCCTGCGCCACCGTCATCACTCCCAGCATCAAGGCCGCGAAGCCGCTCATCGCCGGGCCTCCTCCACGTGCACCTCGAAGGGTCTGAGTGAGATGTGCCGATCCTCCCACTCCCGGCCGGCGCCCTGCCGGATCACCATGGTCCCGCCCCGGTGGTCGGTGGAAGCCACGACGCGCGCGTCTCCGTATCGTCTGGCCTGCGCCCGGCCCCAGCGGCTATCGAGGCGCGTGCGGCGATCGAGGGGTGACGGCTCGACGTAGGGGATGCTCAGGAAGTCGCCGCACCACTGCCGCAGCTCCGGCTCATGGCCGATGGATGCCCGCTCCCAGCCCATGAACAGCAGGGAACGGCAGTTGCCCTCCAGCAGCGAGAAGACCGCGGGCTCGAAGTAGTGCCAGCCTCGGGGACTGGCCGTGGCCGTCCGCAGCGTGGGCCCGAACTCGTTGTCGGGGTGGGGCACCTCCTCCCAGTAGTTGTGGTAGAACTCCGCCTGAGAGGGCTCCGCGGTGCGGTAATACTCCCGCGCCAAGACGGGCTGGTAATGGAAGTCCTTCAGGGCCCACGCGTTGTCGCCATGGGTGATGGGCGGGCCCCACTTGTAGAAGAACCGGTCGGCGGCGACCATCATGCCCCGCTGGACGACGATGCCCTCGTCCTCGGTGTACATCCGTGGATCGTAGCCGTGGTAGCGGAGCAGATCCAGAGCACTATGCCCCGCCGGCCAGTGGGCGTTAGTGGCCGGGGTCTCCGAGGGGAGGTCACAGGCCACCAGGAAGGTGAGGTCCTCGCGGGCGGAGCGTACCCGGTCCCTCAGCATGAGCCAGAGGTCGCGGGTGCCCGCGCATCGGAACTCCAGCCATTCGTCCCAGGCGTCGGGCCTCTCGCGGAGCCACTCGTACGCCCCCTCCTGGGCGGGCGGCACCTCGATACCCGTCGCCTCCCGGAACTCCCGAAGATCCCACTCCGAGTAGCCCGAGTGCTGGGCGCCCTCGTTCAGCTCCCGGCTCACGTAGCAGAGGCCGATCTTGCCGTTCACCCGGATGCCAATCTGCTTCACGCAGTCGTAGGGCGCGCAGACCGTGGCGATCTCGTCCACGCAGTCGGCGTAGAACTCCTGGACCTCGGGGCGTAGTGGATCGGGCACGCACGCTCCGAAGGCGGCTACGAAGCCGCGGCCATCCACGTCGCGCTGGAAGGAGTCGCCCTCCCAGTCCTGCGGCCCCCACTCGCCGGGGTTAGTGCCGTTGATGTCGGGGTGCCCACCGAGCACGGGAGTAAGGATCGGCGCCACTTCGATCCCCGCCTCGTCGCATAGGGGCAGCAGCTCCTCCACGAGGCTCACGGGCATGGGATCGAAGTACTCCGATTCGTACCACGCGATCCCCGCGCGGTCCGAGCCGTTGATGATGTGGAGCTGGAGCAGGTTGAAGCCGCAGAAGCGCATGTACTCGACGAAGGCCCGAAGACCCCGCTCCCGCTGCTCCGCCGTCCGGGCCGGGCAGCCGTAGTGCCCGAGCAGGTACCACGGATGGGGCACATAGAGGCCGATACGCCGCTCGGGGTCCTCGGGCACCGGGGCCGGTGGGAGGGGCTCGTCGATGGCGAGCATCCAGAGCCGGGCCACCGCGGCCCCCGACTCGTCCTCCATGACCTCTTCGCTCCCGTAGTGGGCGATGGTTACCTTCATGCGGCCCGTCTTGGGGTAGAACAGCAGCGGGTATACGAAGGGCTCATCGGTGAGGGGGATCTCCCGCCCCGTGTAGACGGCGCCGCCCACGTCCTGACTGACGCCATCCTCCTCCTGGTTGTCGGGCTTGAACTCCTCCTCGCCCTCGTACGGCGGCGCCCAGGTCCAGCCATCGGGACAGGTGAGGGTGATGCTCGTGTAGCGCTCCCGGTCGTCGGGGAGCTGGGCGATGAGCAGGTGCGGCCGGCCGGGGATGGGACGGCAGTCCATCTCGTAGGAGAACCAGCCCAGCTCGCGCGAGGCCGAGGTCACCCGGTACGGCTGATCCAGCAGCTCGATCACCCGGCTCCCCGCCTCATCGGTGTCGATGGGCTCGGTGTTCGAGCAGTCCAGGTAGTCCACCAGCTCACACGTTACCGTGCCGCCTTCCAGGGGCGCGACGTCGTCGGGAACGGGTGGCGCCGGGACGCCCTCGGGTAGCTCGGCCCAATACAGTCCCTCGGCATCCAGGGGCACGCCGGTGGGTGCGCCCAGAGCGTGTGCCGCAATCTGCGCGATCAGTAGTGTCATCATGGGAGGCGGGGTTCGTGGCGGAGGCGGGTGAGTCCTCGCGCCTACGATTCCGTCAGCCCAGCTTACTCACGGTGTACAATGCTGCGTGTGAGGCGATCCGCTACCGAATGGTCTCGAGGCCCGAAGAGAACAGCGATGCGAGCACCCCTTCGCAGCCATCGCTAGCTCGGCGACGCATGGGCGTCGTCGCGGCGACCACGCTGCTCTGGGGCACCTTCGTCATCGGCTCCGACGTGCTGCTGCCCCTGTGGGCCGCCGGCGATCTCGGCATCAGCGCCGACCGCTGGGCCCACCTGCGCGCCCTCCGCATGGTGGGGGTCATGGTGGGCATCCTGCCCCTAGGGGTTCTGGCCGAGCGGTACGGCGCCCGGCGTCTGGGCCCAGCGTGCATGGTGCTCATCGCCGGCGTCATGGTGGCCTGGTCCTTCGGCGAAGGCGCTGGCCTATGGGTGGGGATGCCGCTGCTGGGCGCGCTGGTCAGCGCCAGCTTCGTGAACCTCAACACCCTCACCCAGCGGATCTCCGATGCCCGCCAGGGGTTGGCGAACTCCATCTACCGGGGCTGCTTCTCGGCGACGGCGATTTTCGCTCCGATCCTCGTGACCCGGCTGGCCAGCGTATGGAGCGGTTATCCACCCGTGCTTCTCGTGTTGGCGGGCATCTTGATCGCAAGTGCCGCGATCCTCTTCAGGTACCCTGGCGAGAGGCCCCTCGGATCCGCC
>WJIW01000228.1 GCA_014730065.1 Armatimonadia bacterium
ATCTACACCTGCACCACGACGGGCGCCCGCCTGACCCAGGTGACCGACGATGCCGCACCCGATCTCCATGGAGTGTGGTCTCCCGACGGGGATTCCCTGGCCTTCCACTCCAAGAGGGACGGCGACTGGGACATCTACGTCAGGGACGCGGTGACGGGCGACGAGACGGCCATCGTCGACACTCCCGCATGGGAGTACCTGCCCTGCTGGTCGCCCGATGGCGAGCGCATCGCGTACCAGAGCGATCAAGAGGGCAATGTGGGCATCTACATCGCCGATGCCGACGGGGCCAATGCGGAGCGGGTTACCGATGGCCGCTACACCGACTACCACCCGACCTTCTCCCCCGATGGCAGGTACATCACGTACCAGAGTAAGCGGGGCGCCGACTGCGATGTGTACCTCCTCGACCTGCAGACGGGCGAGGAGACCAACGTGACCCGCAGCCCATCCACCTTCGACGGCTGGGCCCACTGGTCCCCCGACGGCGAGTGGCTTGCCTATGAGCGCTGCCGCTCGGGCGAGGGTGATGTGTGCGTGATCCGGCCCGACGGAAGCGACATGCGCGTCGTCGTGCCCGGCGCGGGCTACAACAGCCATCCCACCTGGTCGCCCGATGGCGCTCTCATCGCCTATCATAGCCACGAAGACGGCATGTGGGACATCTACACCGTCGAGCCCGATGGCAGCAACCGGGCCCGAGTCACCCGCTCAGCATACTGCGAGTGGTGGCCCGACTGGGTGCCTGTGCCTCGGTAGTCCTCACGCTCGCAGGCCACCGACACTCACTACGCGAAACACCTCCTGGCTAGCCTGGGAGGTGTTTCGCTCTGTCGTCATCCCTGCCGCTCATCGCCCTTCTCGCCTGTACTCAGGCGCCGCCCAACACCACTACCATGTGGTACGCTGAGCCTGCCTCGGAGTGGGTCGAGGCGCTGCCCATAGGAAACGGACGTCTGGGGGCCATGGTCTTCGGGCGCCCCAGCGAAGAGCTGATTCAGCTCAACGTCGACAGCCTATGGACGGGCCAGGTGACCGACCGGCGCCAACCGGAGGCGCGCCAGGCCCTGCCCGAGATTCGCCGCCTCCTCTTCGAAGGCCGGTACGCCGAGGGCCAGGCCCTCGCCCAGGAGGCCATCATGGCCCCGAGGTACGATACGGGCACTCACACCTACCAGGCATTGGGCGACCTCAGCCTGGAGTTCGGCGGGGTGGGGGAGGTCTCCGAATACCGGCGCGAGCTGGACCTCCGAACGGGTGTGACGACCACTACATTCGAAGCGGGCGGCGCTCACCACGAGCGGATCGTTGCAGCCAGTGCTCCGGACCAGGTCCTCATCATCGATCTTCGGACCGACGATCCGGAAGGCCTGGACGTCACCGTTCGGCTCACCCGGTCGGAGCACGCCGCCACCGAGCACTTACCCGATGGCTCGCTGGCCCTGCGAGGCATCCCCGGCGGCGGACCGGGGGTCGGGTTCGAGGCGCGGCTGAGCGTGGTCGGCGAAGCGGTGGATGTATCTCCCGTCGACGATGGCGTCGGCATCTCGGGCGGAAGTCGCGCCACCCTTCTCATCGCAGCCGCCACGTCGTACTTCGGCGATGACCCGTCCCAGCAGTGCGAGGGCGCGCTGCACGCAGCCAAGAACCGCAGTCCCGGCGAGCTGCTGAACCGGGCGGCCGACGACCATGCGTCGCTCATGGACCGCGTGACCCTTGATGTCGGTCAGGGGCGCTGGGATCTGCCCACCGATCAGCGACTCGAGGCAGTGCAGGGCGGCGCCTACGACCCGGGACTCATTGCCACCTACTTCCAGTTCGGCCGACACCTACTCATCTCGTCGTCCCGCCCGGGCTCGATGCCAGCCAATCTCCAGGGCCTCTGGGAGCCGGGGATGGGCCCGCCGTGGAACGCCGATTACCACATCAACATCAACATCCAGATGAACTACTGGCCCGCCGAGGTGACCAACCTCGCCGAGTGCCACCGTCCCTTCCTGGAGTTCATCGACGCCCTGAGGCCGAGTGGAAGGGAGACGGCTCGCATCGTGTACGGCTGCGACGGCTGGGTCGCACACCACACCACCGACCCCTGGCACGTCACCGAGCCTTTCGGCTACACCGTGTATGGACTTTGGCCCATGGGCGCGGCATGGTGCTCTCAGCACATCTGGGAGCACTACGCCTTCGGGGGCGATGAGGCCTACCTTCGGGACTTCGCCTACCCGATCATGCGCGAAGCGGCCCAGTTCGCTCTCGACTGGCTGGTGCCCCATCCCGAGACGGGCGAGCTGGTCAGCGGGCCATCCATCTCCCCGGAGAACAGCTTCCTCACCGGCGACGGCGAGCGGGCCACCGTGGTGATGGGCCCGGCCATGGATCATCAGATCATCGAGGACCTCCTCAGAAGCTGCATCGAAGCGTCGGTGATCCTGGGAGTCGACCCGGAGATGCGAGAGGAGATGGCCCAGGCCCGTCGCCAGCTCTCGCCGCCGCGTATCGGTAGCGACGGCCGGCTGCTAGAGTGGACCGAGGAGTTCGAGGAGCCCGAGCCGGGCCACCGACACGTCTCACACCTGTTCGGCCTGCACCCCGGGCGCCAGTTCACCGAGAGCGAGACGCCGGAGCTGTTGGACGCGGCGAGGCGCTCGCTGGAGTACCGCCTCGCTCATGGCGGGGGCCATACCGGCTGGAGCAGGGCGTGGATCATCAACTTCTACGCCCGGCTCGGCGAGGGCGACACATGCCTGGAGAATATCCAAGCCCTGCTCGCCAAGTCCACATTCCCAAACCTACTGGACAACCATCCGCCCTTCCAGATCGATGGCAACTTCGGCGGGACCGCGGGCATCGCTGAGATGCTCATCCAAAGCCATGCCGGGTATATCGCGCTTCTGCCGGCGCTGCCCGCGGAATGGACCGAGGGCACGGTTACCGGGCTGCGGGCGCGGGGCGGCTTCGAGGTAGATGTGGCATGGGAGGACGGCGCCCTCAGTGAGGCGACGATACGCTCGGACCTGGGACGGCCCTGTGAGGTCGCCGCTGCCGGACCCGTGGTCGTGACCGGACCCGATGGCCGGCAGATCGCCGCTGCCGACGACGATGGCATGGTCCGGTTCGCGTCGGAGGCCGGCCAGGCATACCTGGTCGTGCCGGCGCGTTAGTCCGAGCTGGAGTCGGTGAGCTCCGACTCACGCAAGTGGCGCGAGGCTTCCTGGGCCGCAGCCTCGCGGATGCTTAGGATTCGGTCGGCTTCGGCCACGTCTGCGTCGGCGGCCTCATCCTGGTCCAAGATCCGGTGCAGCTCCGACCGCTCCCGGAGGGCCGCCTCATCGGTAACGCGGTACTCCAGCAGACGGTCCAGCACCGCCACGGCCTCGCCCAGCTCTTCCCGAGCGGTATGGGCGAGGGCGCGGCCCAGATGCAGAAACCGGTCTGCGGGGCGTTGAGTGAGCTGCTTGTCGTGCCACTCCAGCATGGGCTCGTACGGCGTGCGCCCAAGGCACATCCCGAGGAGGTACATCCGGCCGGCCACATTGGTGGTGAGGAACCGGCCCGCATCCAGGGCGTCGTAGGCGGCGTGGGCCGCGGCCAGATCGCCCACCGCGTGATGCGCCTCCAGGCGAAGAAGCGCTGCCGCCATCTTGTGTCGAGACCCCTCGGCTTGCAGCGCGTCCGCCTCGGCCAGTGCCTCACGCGGAAGACCCAGCCGCAGCAACGCCGCCGCTCGCGCGCCCAGATCCGGCGCCCCGGTCGGCTCCACGGCCATCATCGCAGCCAACACGCCAAACCCGTCCTCTGCCTGGCCCGAGCACACCAGGGCCTCCCCATGCCGGAGCATCA
>WJIW01000229.1 GCA_014730065.1 Armatimonadia bacterium
CCCAGGAAGGGCGTGGAGTACTCCACGTACTCGCCATCGACCTCCCAGTCGAAGGCTCCGCCGAAGTAGTCCTCGGTCCCCGTGCCACAGACCGTTGGGAACTCGCCGTCGCCGTCGATGTAGAACTTGATCTCTCCCTCCCCCCACCAGCGGTTGTTGTTGATCCCCCAGCCCATGGACGTCCCCACGAAGTGGCCGCGTCCCCGGACCCCGTCGAGGATGGTGTACGGCTCGCCGTACGGAAGCGGGTTGGTGCGGCGGAACTGAGCATGGAAGTACGCCGCGTCTTCGGGCACGTCGGTGAGGGTGTAGTTGATCTGGTAGTAGATCACCCGAGCCTCCGTGGGATGTAGGTTCTCCAGAGTCAGGCGGCAGTGACCCCGGAAGGGCATCTGCCAGAAACAGTTCATCGCCCGGTTGGGGTTCACGCTCACGGGCAGCGAGTTGACCCTGGCCAGGGGGCCCACCGTTCCCAGATGATGATGCTCAACCCAGGGCATGGCGAAGAAGTCGGGCAGAGGGCACTCGATGGCCGGAGCATCGCTGCCATCCCAGTACGCCCTCACGATGAAGTCTCGACCCACGTAGCCACCAAACCAGATGGACTGGATGGCGCCGGGACCCACGATGTCGGCCAGGTCCATGGTCTCGCCCGGGCCCACGGGAACGGCGGGCCGGCACTTCCAGCCGCGGCCAAGGTCCCTCGCGGGACCGTTGGGATCGGCCTCCGCCTGGGCTCCACCGCCCTTCTCGCCGGTGGGGTTCTCGGCGCTGATGGAGCGCGTCTCAGCGTCGGAGACCCGCGCTAGGTTACCCAGGTTCATATCGAGCCCGTTGAAGTCCACGGGCATCACCTCCAGGAGAGTTGGCCCACGCTTCGCGGCCGAGGCCGCCGGACCCTTGGGGCGGCCGCGATTCGGCGGGGACCGGAAGGTGTTCGGGGCTGCCGCTCATATATGCATCATGGTGTACTTGGTGTCTGCCCGTCGACGGCGGGCGCCGTAGTCACCTCGGTAGTCCATCACATACAGACCTGGGGAGGTCACGATGGGACTCGACGTGTTGGTCGTCGATTCATGCACCGAGCGTCGGGGGACGTACGTGAAGAGGCTGGCGGCGCTCGGGTGGTCCGTGCAGAGCACGGGTAGCGCCGTGGAGGCACTTCGACTACTGGCGGAAGGTGGGCCGGCTCTCGTGCTGACGTACTCGTCGGTGGACGGCCATTCCTTCCACGAGTTCGCCGAGGCCATCAAGAGGGTCCGGCCCGAAGCGGAGCTGGTGGTGTACTTCGACCCCGCCCGGCCCGGCGGGCCCAAGGGCCTCGATGATCCATATGTGGACGACTGGTTCCCAAGCTGGGATGCGGGCGCCATGGCAGCCAGCCTGGTGGGTCGGTTGAGCGGCAAGGCCTCCGCCTAGGCCGCATCAGCCAGACCGCTTGGCCGGTCTGCCGCCCGCCGCCTGCCTCAGCGAGGTCGCCAGCTCCGCGGTGCGGTCGGACAGGCGAGCGAGAACTGTGCCCCAGTCCTCGAGATGGCTTCGGCCGTGAGCGGTGATTTCGTAGACGCGGCGACTGGGCCCCTTGGTGCCGGGCCCCCACTCGGAGGTAACCATACCGTTGGCCTCCAGGGCGCGCAGTGTGCGGTAGATGATACCGGTATCGATCTCGCCGTCGGTCACCACGAGCTCATTGGCCTCCTCCAGAAGCTGGTAGCCATGCTTCCGCCCACCTTCGGCGAGGAGGAGCAGGATGGTGGGCTCGACCAAGCGGGGCAGCCGACCCATGGCGCAGGTGCAGGGCCCGAACTCGTGTCCGTGTTTCTTGCACTTACCGTTGCCGCCTCTGTTCCTCATGTCTCCTCCGTTGCTGCGGTGTCTGGCCGGGTGCGAATGGGAGACCCCTAGACAGAGCGTCATTGTAGGCCAGGGACGGTCTTCCTTCAACCACGCTCGACGTCACACTCGGCCATGGCGGTGTCCGGTCGTCATGAGGGCCCGGGCCCGCTCCAGGTCTGCCGGAGTATCCACCCCGATGGAGTGCCGCGGCGTCTCCACGCACCGGATCGGGTAGCCGTTCTCCAGAACCCGAAGCTGCTCCAGGCCTTCGGCCCGTTGAAGCGGCGTCGGCTTCCAGGTGGCGTAGTCCAGCAGGAAGCTCCGCCGGAAGGCGTAGAGGCCGATGTGTTTGTAGATCGGCTGGTCGATCATGGGCCGGATGTCGCGGCAGAAGGGAATGCTGGCGCGTGAGAAGTACAGGGCATGACCTCGGCGATCGATGACAGCCTTAACGCACGCGGGGTCATCCAGCTCATCGGCCAGGGTGATGGGCGTGATGAGGGTTGCCATGGGGCAGTCGTCACTCTCCACAAGCCCCTCGACTGCCAGGTCGATATCCCGGGGATCCAGCATGGGCTCATCGCCCTGGACGTTGACCACCACATCGGCATCCAGACCGTGGGCCACCTCGGCGATGCGGTCCGTGCCCGATTCGTGCCCAGGGGACGTGAGTCGGGCCTCGCCCCCGAAGCCCTCGACAGCGTCACTGATCCGATCATCGTCACAGGCCACGATGACGCGCTCGATGCGATGGGCGGCCAGGGCCCGCTCGTAGACGTGCTGAACCATCGGCTTGCCCAGGATGTCGACCAGCACCTTGCCGGGTAGCCTCGAGGCCTCGAACCGGGCCGGGATAAGGGCGACGGCCTTCACTTCGGAACCCTCCTCGCGTCAATCCGATCCGAGGGAGGCGGCGAGGTCGGCTAGTATCTCGATGAGCCGCTCCCTGGCTCGGGCGTCCTCGCTCGATAGGTCGTTGGGATTGATCCCGATGACGTGCTCAGCGAGGAGTCCGAAGAGAGTCGCCAGCACACGGCGATGCCCTTCGGCGGTGTTGACGGCTCGACAGACGGCGGGACCGATATCCGCCCAATGGTGGAGGGCGTCCATCAGGGCCGGATCGCCCCCCTCGACTTGGGATAGTCCGTGGAGCTCGTCGATGTAGGCGCCCAGCTCGCCGAGCAGCTCCGCGTCCTCGGGTGAGTCTTGGGTGGCCTTGTTCTTTGCCGAGCTGATCATGCCGAGGATGCTCTCCCGAGGCGCATCGGGCCGAAGCTCCACCTGGATCACCTCGGCACCGCCGCCCTCTACCGATGGCGTCGAATGGTAGCTTCGCGCCAGGTCACTCAGCTTGGGCAGCGGCGTGCTGGCGTCATCGGAGGTCGCGTCGATGACCATGTCCTGGGCGGAGAGATCGCTGCCGGGCAGGGCGGTATCCCGTCGCAGCTCGCCCAGCTCTTCGGCCCCCGCGGCCACTTCAATGACGGCGTCCGACGCGCCGAAGTCCGCGCCGGGCACACTGCTCAGCCCGCGGGACTGGCGAACGGTGTCCCGCACGACGGACTCGGCCACTTCGCCCCCCGCTGCGGCGGCCTCTTCGGGTGCCTCCAGGGTGGCGATGCGAGAGTACCGCGTTCGACCCCGGCCGCGCCTCTGAACGGTGGTGACGGATTCCCCCGCCAGGGTCTCCAGCAGCTCCACGGCGAACCGGGCCGCGGGCCCCACCACATCAGGCGTGGGCAGCATGGGCGGCGGGAGCTGGCTCGCGCCCGATGGCGGCGGCTCATCGGGCCACAGAGCGTACTCGCCACCGATCTGTGCCTCCGCGATGGCTTCGCTCCAGGCCTCCAGGGAGTCCATCAGCTCCGCCTGCCGCCCCACGGTCATGCGGGGCGGCAGCAGACGTAGATCACCGATGGGCGGCTCCGGTGGCGGCGCGAGATACAGGTCCTGCTCGTACTCGCGCAGGAAGACCTCCTCCGCCGCCAGAGCATCGATCCGGCTCGCCTGAACTCGATCGAGCAGCGAGCCATCCTCGGCCTGGACCAGACGTAACTGTACCTCTACCTCCGGACCCTGCGCCTCCAGCACGGCCTCGGCCGACTCTATCGACAGGTCGGCTTCGTACTCCTCGTAGAAGACGGTGTAGCTCTCAGCCATGGCCATGTCCGCTGAGCGCCCCAGCTCCCAGAGAAGCTCGTCCTCCGCCGGCCCGATCGTGTCCGGGGTCAGGATCTGGGAAGTCTCCTCCTGGGGCCGGGAGCTTCTCCGCACCACAGGGCGAGGTGTCGGGGCAACCGGCTCGGGCTCGGGCTCGGG
>WJIW01000230.1 GCA_014730065.1 Armatimonadia bacterium
CTGCCGGGCACCGTTACTCGCGGGTCGGAGGCGCCCGAAGGCTCCATCGAGCTCATAGACCTCCGTGGGGCGGAGGGCCTCGGGTTCGTCGAGGTGGGGGAGACGTTACCCCTTCTACTTGGCTCGGTGGCACCCGACGGGACCGAGTGGACCGGGTTCTCTACCTTCGATTGGTCGGTCTCGGATACCAGCAAGGCCATGGTGGACCGGCGCGGCCGGGTCACCGGGAAGGCCATGGGCCCCGTCAGACTCACAGCCCGCGCCGGTGGTGGACTAGGCACGATAGACCTGCTGGTGGAGCCTCGGGGCTTCCGTGATGCGACGACCGTCGAGGCAGCCCTAAGCGGAGCTCCAGTGCTCTCGGTAGGCAGCACGAGAGTCATCACGGCAAGGGTACTCGATGCCGAGGGCCGGGAGCTGATTGGCTACCCTGTGGACTTCGACACCGCCGATGAATCGGTGGCGGCGGTGACCCGGAAGGGAGTGGTGGCTGGGCTGCGCGAAGGGAGCACATCGGTCTCGGCGGTGGCGCTCAGAACCGGTGGCGTATCCGATTCCATCGCCATTGAGGTGATCCCCTCAGGCGACAGGCTACGGGTGGACCCGCCGGAGCTGGTCTTCGATGGAGACGGTGAAGGCCAGGTGCGCATCTGGGACGTCACCGGGGGCAGCGAGGGGCTGATGACCTGGGTCACGCGCTCCTCCGAGCCGTGGCTGGTCACCCATCCCACCGAAGGCGTCGGCGATGGCCAGGTCGGGGTGACAGCCCTCTCGGCCGGCCTTGATCCCGGCGTGTACACCGCCCTCCTGGAGATCGATGCCGGCGACCACGGCCTGCGGAACGTGTTCGTGGAGATGACGGTCCAGCGCCTTGACGTCATCATCGAGTGAGACTGCAGCCATCGGGGCGGTCGCCCAGAACGCACCTTCACCCTCACGTGCGTCCGGCCAGGCAAAGGGGAGCAGCCCTTCGGCTCGCCCACGGCGACCCGAGGCGTCTTAAGCTACCGGCCAACGTGCCGCCTAGCTGTCTCCGGCCAGCAGACGGACCTCGAGCGGTTCGAGGGCTATGGTCGGGCCAACCGCGTCGCCCCGCAACGGATCACGCAGTGACAAGTGGTCCATGTTGCTGATCCGAACCGAGACCGGCTCCTGGAGGTAGTTGGTGATGTTGAGGAAGGTACGGCCGTCCCCCTCCGCGGAGCGGCATTCCACACCCCAAGCCTCCTCGCCCGTGGCGGCATCGACGACATGAAGCCTGCGTCCGCCGGGGAGCTCATCCAGCAATGGAACCAACTCCCGGTGTAGCTCGATGGGGACTGATTCCGCGATTTCGGAGGTTGGGACGATCGGTTCGGATAGGGGCTCCCCGTACTCACCCATGGCGGGCGTACCACCAATGCAGACCAACCGGCCGCCGCCTCGCAGGTATCGACGAAGGCCGGCGTGTGCCTCGGACGGCAGATGGGTTACCCCGGGAGCCAAGATCAAGTCGTACCTTATGTCTTCGTCGTCAGCAAGCTGCCGCTCGGTGATGAAGTCGATCTTCTCGCCTGTGAAACTCAGGGCCTCGTAGGCGCGCAGACTGGCACGCTCGCAGTCGGGGTTGTAGTGGAGACTGGCCTTGGAGTAGATGATCGCCACCCGCGCCGGTGCCGTCTGGAAGGCGTTGATCTCCCTGCCCAGCCTCAGCAGATCGAGGCCCGTGCGACTGTGGGCTTCGACGCACGCGGGGCGGTGCATGATGCTGCCCGTGAAGTCGCTATGATCGGCGTACGTCCGCTCCCAGACCCAGGTCGTGGAGGCGCCCTCCCCGTGGATGGCCGCCTGCCATAGGACGTTGCGGATGTGGGCGGGCGGGACCCTGCGCGCTTCCCGGTCCACGATCAGGTGGTTCTCGGAGTTGAAGATGGGCATCCCGCCCATGGACCGCAGGAGGTCGAAGTACATGTTCTGGGAGAGCCAGTCGTTGGCGTAGCGCCCACCCCAGCGCGACAGGTACTTCCAGCTATCGTTGCCAGCGATCTGGGAAAAGGCGTTGAACAGCTCGTGATCGGTGCCGTGCCCCAAGGCGACACGGGAGAAAGCCGTGGCCATTATCTTGGCATGCAGGGGCACGTCGGGATCGTACTCGTGGATGATCTGTGCCATCCATCGGTGCCACTCGGCGAAGCGCTCGTCGTTGAACCGCATGTAGTCGTAGGCCGCTTGCGGCGTCATCACAGCCGGATCCTGGCTGTAGTAGGCGGGCACGTCGTCCAAGCTGGCGTAGGTCGTGCCGTGGGCGGCCTCCATGCCCTCCAGCGAGCCGTGGCGGTCGAGGAGCCAAGCGTTGTACTTCCTGCGGTTCTCGGGATCCGCGGTGGCGTCCCGGTACGCGGGCTCATTGGACAGGCAGAAGCTGTGGAGTGCGGGATGGCCGACCAGCCGCGGAACCACCAGACGTAGGAAGCGCTCGTGGACGGACCGGACGGCCGGCGAGTCCACCGAGAACTTGATGAAGCCCCCGTCCACGCCACCCACGTTCTCGTACTCCTCGTAGACCCAGTCCGGGAGGTAATGGGGGGATAGCAGGAGGTTGACGGCCACGTTCGCAGCGGCGGCGCGATCGAGATACCCCAGGTACCGGTCGACCACGCTCAGGTCCTCGACGCCGGCTGACGGGAAGACCGAGTTGGGTCCGAACTCAATCTGGATGATGTTCATGCCATAGTCGGGGAAGAGCTCGATGTCTCTCTTCACGGCGTCGAAGTGGCCGTACCCGGTGAAGATGACCGGGTAGTCGGCCTCGACCTCGCCGTCGGGCCACTCGACCGCAGCTCGAAATGCTCCGCCCCGGATGTCAATGTCCGAGGTCCGGTACCGAGGCACGGGGGGCAGTCCCTCGTCGGCGGCACGGTCCATCTCGGCGGCACAACGAGCGGCGATGGCCTCCAGGTCGTCGATCTGGTCCCGAGCTCGGGCGATCTCACCATGGGCCAGATCCTCCGTAACGAAGCCATGGAACTGCTCAAGGATGGTGAGGCTCGCAAGAGGATAGGCCACATTGCGCCCCTCGCGCGTCAGGGCATCCAAGCGGCGCCGCAGCCCCTCGGACATCTCGGCCAGCTCTTCGAGGCGTCGAAGCTGCGACTGGGCCGAGACCACGTCGACGGAGTGCGTCGCCGCCGCAATGGCATCTCCCTGCTCCGCCCGAAGCTCGGCCTCCACATGCAGAGGCGACTCGAAGTCGGGCGGAAGCCCGTAGCGAACTCGAGCGAGGCACAGCCCTTCGGGCACCTCGGCTGAGGCCGAGGCGGCGCCACGGTCCAGGTTCACGCGTATGGATGCCTGCGACTCGTCGGGAGCAGCCCATACCCAGATAGGGACCGTTACCGAGGTCTCGGCGGCCACCTCCTGGGCCACATCGAGCTCCAGGTACGAGGTGCCGCTGGTGTCCTCGGGGACGTACGGCGTCGCCAGGGCGCCCTGCTCGAGCTTGATGTCGTCGATCCAGACGCCATCGGTGGGCGACTCGGAGGCGATGAGCAAGGGGAAGGTGTCCTGGTCGTCGCGGGTCTGGAAAGTGGTAGCGGTCCGGGCCCAGGCGCCGTCGGTGCGGGGCGCCGCCAGCCGCACAAGCCACTCGGGCCCGCCGCCGATCCAGACGATGGCATCGTCGGTGGTGCGGAAGCTGGCGCTGAGGGTGTAGAGGGTGCCCGGCTCCACAGCGATCTCTTGCGAGTACACCGCCAGCCCGTACACATGGGCCCCGTATGGCGTGCCGCTGGTGATCTTCAGTGACCGCTGACCGGTCCGGGCATGCTCGCCGTCCAGCTCCATCGTGGCATCGGTGTTCCGCGGATCGAAGCTCCAGCCCCGGGGCACCTCCCCACCGCGCTCGAAGCTGGAGTTGGCGATGAGGTTCTCGCCCGCCCGGGGGATGTCCAGAGTCAGGACCTCCAGCCGAAGCTCGCCCGGCACAGGGGGGTCCTCGAACAGGAATGGTGTCGCCCTTTCGCCGCGCTCGATCTGCACGTCATCGATGAGGATCCCATCGGTGGGGGACTCCGTGACGATCATCACGGGCGTAGCGCCGCCCTCGGCCTCGAAGGTGCCGACGACCCGGGTCCACTCATCCGACGCGGGGAGGGCGAACCGATGTTGCCACTCCTGGCCGGTCCCGATCCACGCCATCCCCGGATCGTCGGACCGGACGTAGACGCTCAGACTGTACGTCACGCCCCGCTCCAGATTGACCTCGGTCCACAGCCGGCCGAACACGTGGGGCTCCTGCGGCGCGGTGTTGGTGACTCGCATGGCCGCATCGCCCGAGCGGCCCTCGTCCTCGGCCAGGGACCATTGAGCCCCTCCCCTCCCCGCCTCGACGTTCCAGCCTACGGGCAGCCCGCCGACCGCCTCCTCGAAGGAGGGGTTCGGCAGGATGTTGGGATTGGACGCCACCTGCCCCAGGGCCGGCGTGCAGGCCAGAACGAGTGTCATGCATGAAAGACCGAAGCGGTGGGTCACGAAGGATTCCTCCCGGAGTCAGCCGTCCTATAAGGGATGAGCCACTTCTCCCCCGGCCCCGGCCGCACCTGGCCTGGGCATGGGATGATCGGACTGCCACGTGCCACTGGAAGATGCCATCAGCCAGAGCGAGCGGTGCAACCGCTGCGGGTACTGCCAGCCGCCGTGCCCGGTGTTTCGCGCCACAGGGGTCGAGTCGTCCTGTGGCCGAGGCCGCATCCAGCTCGTCAAGGCCGCCGCCGAGGGCCGGGCCAGCTTTACCAAGGACTATGAGCCGATCCTCTTCGAGTGTCTCCTCTGCCGCGCGTGTGTCGAAGCCTGCGCGCCGCGGGCCGAGACCGACCTCATCGTGGCCATCGCCCGCAACGAGTGGTTCAAGAAGTGGGGCCGCAACCCGGCGACGGACGTGCTCTTCAGGGAGCTTCTCGGCGACCGCTCCAAGCTGGAGATGGCGGCGTCCCTCGCCTTCAAGGGTATCGACTGGGGCCTGGCCAAGGCGGCCCAGGTTACCGGCCTATTGCGGCTCCAGCCCCGGGCCAGCGTGGCCCTGGACTGGCTCGGCTCGCCACCCAAGGAGCTCCTCACCAAGCGGCTCCGGCGGATGCGACTCTCGGCTTCCGGCACCAAGCGCCGAGTGGGGTACTTCGTCTCATGTGGCGTGAACATGCTCTCACCCGATGCGGGCGAAGCGACGGTGCGGCTGCTGTCGGCTCTCGGTTGTGAGGTGGTCCCGCTGCCGAACGCGTGCTGCGGGCTACCTGCATACGTGTACGGCGACTGGGAGGCCGCCGAGCAGCATATCCTCGATGCGGCGCGTGTCTACCGGGAGGCCGGGCCGCTGGACGCCGTGGTAACCGACTGTGGCTCCTGCTCCAGCCATCTCCGCCACGTGGCGGAGCTGATCGGCCTGGAGGACGCCCAGCTCGACCTCGTACACACCAAGACCAAGGACCTGGCCGAGTTCGTGTCCGAGATCGCGCGCCGGCCCACCGCCCGCGTCGACGCCCAGGTCACGTACCACGATCCGTGCCATCTATCCCGCCACCAGGATCTAACCACCCCGCCGCGCGAGCTGCTATCGGCGGTGGAGGGCGTAGACTTCAGAGAGATGAAGGAAGCGGACTGGTGCTGCGGCGGTGCGGGCTCGTACGGTATCGAGCACGCCGAGATCAGCAAGGTCATCCTCGGCCGCAAGATGGGCTGGCTGGAGGAGACGGGCGCTAACGTCCTCACCACCGCCTGCCCGGCCTGCATCACCCAGCTCGGCTACGGAACCAGGCGGCATGAGCTGCCGGTCCGAGTGGGACATATCTCGGAGATTCTGGCGCGGGCCTATGGCGCCGACCTCCCGCCCCTTGAGCGACAGGAGGCCGAGGCTCGCGCGACGGAGGCGGTTGAAGCTTGATCCTCACCCTCGGCTTGCTCTGCATCCTCGGCCCCGGCCCGGTCGCGGCCGACTCGGCACCGACCCCTATCATCCTCGACACCGACATCGGCTCCGACGTGGATGACTGCTTCGCGGTGGCAACAGCGATCTGCGATCCACGGCTGGAAGTGGTCGCCATCACCACGGTCCACGACCCGGATAGCGTGCGTGGACGCCTGGTTCGGAAGCTCCTCCAGGCCTTCGGCCGACTCGATATTCCAATCTACACCGGCCGAGTCAAACATGGCGATCCACCCCACTACTCGTACGCACACTGGGCCGAGAGCTACTCCTGGTACCCGCCCGAGGAGACCGCTCCCGAAGCCATCGTCCGGCTGGCGAGCGAGCGACCGGGTGAGCTGACCTTGGTCGCCGTGGGCCCTCAGCGCAATGTGGCCGATGCCCTGGCCCTGGATCCGCAACTGACGGCCAAGCTCGTGCGGCTGGTCTGCATGGCGGGCTCGTACGAGATCGGCTACCAGGGGGCGCCCGAGCCGCATCCGGAGTGGAACGTGACTCAGGACATCGAGGCCGCTCAGGCCGTCTTCTCCAGCGGGCTCCCTATCACCATGGTGGGACTCGACGTCTGCGGCCTGGCCATACCCTCGACCGATCAGATGACCGCACTGGATTCCAGTCGTCACCTAGGGCACCGCACCCTCGCCAAACTGGCTCGACTCTACCGGGACTTCGGCGGCCCCTATCCGCCCGTACTCTTCGATGTGGTTGCGGTGCTCCAGGCGGCCAATCCCGAGAGCTGCGAGACCCGGCCGATCCCCATCGAAGTCGACGATGAGGGCTACACCAGGCGCGCCACCGACGATCGTCCACATCGGGTATGCACCGCCGCCGATCAGGATGCGCTGGTGGCGCGGGCATGGAGGATACTGGACCAACACTGAAGACGAAGCAGTTCTGGCGCTTAGGGTTCTACGAGGGCCATTCCTGACGCCCGTGTGGCGCCCGTCGCCGGGCTGTTCCCGGAGTGCTTCCGGTATGTGCCAGAACCGCGTCGGCCGGGCAGCCCCGCGAGAGGGCCAGCCCTCTCGCGGGGTTCGGGGCAGAGCCCCGAGCAAGAGCCAGAAACGGATGGCGCGGCTCGAGCTAGTCGATTCCTACCAGCTCGACCTCGAATATCAGCGTTGAGCCCGCGGGGATGGGGCCGATGGCTCGGTTGCCGTAGCCCAGGTCGGGTGGGATGACGAGCTTGCGCTTGCCCCCCACCTTCATGCCCTGCAAGCCCTCGTCCCAACCCTTGATGACCATGCCCTGGCCCAGGGTGAAGCTGATGGGCTCTCCGCGATCGTACGATGAGTCGAACTTGCTACCGTCGGAGGCCAGGGTGCCCACGTAGTGGGCGTGGATGGTATCGCCGGCCTTGGCCTCGGGTCCGTCACCGACGTCCAGGTCCACGTACTGAAGTCCCGAATCGGTGGTCGTAAGCTCTTCGGAAGACATATCAACATCCTCATCCATAGCATTGGGTTGCTCTCGCACGTCGGTCGTGGTGCCATCTTGCGCCTGATCGCCGGGCTCGCCCATCTGCGCCTGCTCTTCAGCGGCGTCGAGCTCAGCCTCCATGGCGTCACCCATCTCCTGGAAGGCGTCTTCCATCTGTGCCGCCATGGCGCCCATGATCAAGTCCATCAGGGGCTGGAGATCGAGCAGTATGATGATCGTCTGGTCGCCTCCGGCCTCGCGCAGCACGCCGCCGCCGACGCCCGCGGGGGTCATGCCGAAGGGATCGCTTGGATCAGCGGGGGTGTCCGGCGCGGGTGACTGTACCTCGAAGGTACGGGCGCCCTCCTCCTCCATGATCTCGCTCACGTCCCAGTCGGAGAGCATCTCCAGGAACCAGATCCTCACATCCTCCAGGGAGTCGGTAGTGACGAAGATCATGAAGGCATCGTGGAAGGCGGCGGTCAGGTCGGTGGCGAGCTGCGCGTCCATGCCCTCGAGGGAGTCAGCGGTGGGGATGCCGAGATCGATCTCCGAGCGCTCGGCATCCAGCACGTAGGTGTCGGAGCCGGGGTAGCGCGGCACGCCCAGCTCCTCGAGCCTCGCATCGTCCAGCTCGCCGGGGACCAGGACCAGCTTCTCGCCGCTAGGTGAGGTGATGGTGAGGCTGTCGTCGGCGCCCTCCTGGATTGCGGCGGTAGCGAAGCCCATGTCCACCATCTGCTGCGCCGACAGGTAGGACGGCAGGGGCTCGATGGGTCCGCCGCCGGGGCCCGAAACCATGGCTCGGGCCAGGTAGGATCGAACCCCTTCGGGTGTTCCCGAGCCCAGGGCCGGGCCCAGCACCTGCAACCGGCTCGGTAGCTGCCTGTACACGCGCGCCAGGCGGCTCGCCCGGGCGTCATCGGTGGCGAAGGTCAGCAGGCCCCGAAGCACATCGGCCCGCTCGGCCCGAGGGAAGTCCAGCCGAACCATCTTGAAGGGCTCATCGACCCCTTCGGGCTGGGTCCAGAAGTCATGCAGCTCCTCGCCCTTGAACCGGAGCATCAGGCGCTCTAGCTTGGGGAGTGTGAGCTGCTCCTCGGGGATGGGCCGGTCGAGCACCCAGCCGCGGAAGGAGCTGTGGTCCACGCCGATGGAGTACTTGGTGTGGGCA
>WJIW01000231.1 GCA_014730065.1 Armatimonadia bacterium
CGCTCAGTCGGCGACCCTCAGGCCGATCACCGACGTGGCCGAAGAGATCGGCATTCAGCCCGACGAGCTGAGCGTCTACGGCCGAGACAAAGCCAAGGTAGACCTCTCCGCACTTGGCCGCCTCAGCGACGCACCCGATGGCAAGCTGGTGCTGGTGACCGCGATGACCCCCACCAAGAGCGGTGAGGGTAAGTCGACCATCACAGTCGGCCTCGGGCAGGCTCTGCGCCGAGCGGGCAAGAAGGCGGTCGTGGCGCTGCGCGAGGCGTCCCTGGGTCCGTGCCTGGGCATGAAGGGTGGGGCCTGCGGAGGCGGGTACTCCCAGGTACTGCCCATGGAGGACATCAACCTCCACTTCACCGGCGACATGCACGCGGTCACCGCCGCCCACAACTCCCTCGCGGCCCTGCTCGATTCCCACCTGCACTTCGGCAACGAGGTGGGGCTCGATGTGCGGTCCATCACCTGGCCCCGGGTGATGGACATGTGCGACCGGGCCCTGCGGGACATCATCATCGGCCTCGGCGGCAAGATGGGCGGCGTGCCCCGGGAGAACTACTTCCAGATCACTGCGGCATCAGAGGTCATGGCTATCCTGTGCCTCGCACGGGACCTGAATGACCTGAAGGATAGGCTGAGCAACATTATCGTGGGGTCTCGTCCCGATGGCAGCTTCGTGCCCGCCTCGGACCTCAGCGCCGCGGGCGCCATGGCGCTCCTGCTGAAAGACGCCATCAAGCCCAATCTGGTGCAGACGGTGGAGGGGGGCCCGGCCTTTGTCCACGGCGGTCCCTTCGCGAACATCGCCCACGGGTGCAACACCGTGCTGGCCACCCGCATGGCGCTCAAGCTGGGCGAGATGGTTGTCACCGAAGCCGGGTTCGCCTCGGACCTGGGAGCCGAGAAGTTCTTCAACATCAAATGCCGCAAGGCGGGGCTCAGGCCCGATGCCGCGGTCATCTCTTGCACCCTCAAGGCGACCAAGCGCGCGGGCGGCGGCGACGAGAATCAGCCCCACGCCCCCAATGCCGATGCGCTGAAGGCCGGCATCGTGAATATCGAAGCCCACGTAGACAACGTGCGCCAGCACGGCGTGCCCGCCATCGTGGCCATCAACCGGTTCGCCCAGGATACCGAAGACGAGCTGGCGCTTCTGAAGTCCATGCTCGATGAGCGCGGCATCCCGAGCGCCCTGTGCGACGCCTACGGCAAGGGTGGCGAGGGGTGTGCCGATCTGGCCGTTCTGGTCACCGCGGCGGCCGAATCGGGTGAAGCGGACTTCCAGCCGCTGTACCCCGACGATGCCTCCCTGGCCGACAAGATCGGAGCCGTCGCGACCAAGGTCTATGGCGCCGACGGCGTGGAGCTGCTGCCCAAGGCCAAGAAAGCCCTGGCCGCATTCGAGGCGGCGGGGCTGGGCAACCTGCCCGTGTGCATGGCCAAGACCCAGTACTCCCTCTCCGACGACCAGAGCCTGGTCGGCCGGCCGAAGGGCTTCCAGATCACCGTGCGCGATGCCACCATCAGCGCGGGCGCCGGGTTCGTGGTGGCTCTGCTCGGAGAGATGATGACCATGCCGGGGCTGGTCCGTACGCCGGCCATGGTCAATATGGACATCGATGAGGACGGAACCATCGAGGGGCTGTTCTAAGGCTCCTCGGCACTGGAGAGGAACTGCAATGTCGACAACGGCCATCGTTGGAACCCAGTGGGGAGACGAGGGTAAGGGCCGGTTCTGTGATGTGCTCGCCGAGGACTCGGACTTGGTGGTCCGCTTCCAGGGCGGCAATAACGCTGGCCATACCGTGGTGGTTGGGGACGAGGTGTTCAAGTTCCACCTAGTCCCATCGGGCATCCTCAGGCCGGAGACGATCTGCCTGCTCGCAGACGGCACGGTTATCGACCCCAAGGTGCTCTGCTCGGAGATCGAGGAGCTGCGGGGGCGCGGCATCGATACCGAGGGCCTGAAGGTCAGCGGCTCGGCCCATGTGATCATGCCCTATCATGTGCTCCTGGATCAGCTCGAGGAGCGGTCCAAGGGCGACCGAGCCATCGGCACCACCGCCCGGGGCATCGGCCCCTGCTACGCCGACAAAGCCTCCCGGGTCGGGATCCGCGTGTGGGATCTCGTGGACCGCGACCGCCTCGCGCGCCAGCTCGGGCAGGTGCTGCCGCGGGTGAACGTCCTCTTGGAGCACCTCTACGATGCCGACGCCATGACCGTGGACGAGGTCATCGACCAGGTCGCGCCCTTCATGGGGACCATCGAGCCTCTGGTCGTCGATGGCCGCGCCCTGGTCATGGACGCCGTCGCCAGCGATGCCGAGGTGCTCTTCGAAGGCGCCCAAGGTACCTTCATCGACCTCGACCACGGCACCTATCCCTTCGTGACCAGCTCTCACCCCATCTCGGGCGCCGCCACCATCGGCACGGGTCTGGGGCCCTTGGACCTGGACGCCGTGCTGGGGATCGCCAAGTCCTACACAACGCGCGTCGGCGCCGGGCCCTTCCCCGCCGAGGCCTTCGACGAGGACGGCGATCGACTGAGGGAGTCGGGGGCCGAGTTCGGAACCACCACAGGGCGAGCCCGCCGCTGCGGCTGGTTCGATTCGTGCATGCTCCGCACCGCTGTGCGCATCAACAGCGTCTCCAGCCTGGCGCTGACCAAGCTGGATGTTCTAGACGAGCTGGAGACGATCCGGGTGGTCACCGCGTACGAGCTCGACGGCGAGCTGATCGACTACGTTCCTTCGGATCCCGAGGCTTTCGGCCGCTGCGTGCCCGTGTACGAGGACTTCGCCGGCTGGCAGGAGTCCCTCGTGGAGGCCCGGGAGCTGGACGATCTGCCCGCTAGCGCCCACAACTACGTCGAGGCCATCTCGACCCTGGTCGAGGCGCCCATCAGTGCCATCGCCGTGGGGCCCGAGCGTGAGCAGACGGTGTGGGTGGAGGATCCGGCGGAAGGGTAGGTCCCGCGTGAGCTACCGTCCCGATGGCGTGTCCAGCAGAGCGGC
>WJIW01000232.1 GCA_014730065.1 Armatimonadia bacterium
ACTCATGGCTCTGCTGCCCCTCGCCGCAGCCGGCCAGGTCGACCTCGCGGAGAGGTACCCCGACCGCACCCAGCCGGCCGACACCTACCAGCCCATGGCCGCCAGTTGTGATGCCGATGACGTCTACCGGATCGACCGTTGGCGCGTGGACATGGGCCACGAGCTGTCCATCGAATGCGGCGCTTCCACCCTCGCCGTGGGCGCGGGCGACCTGGGCGCAACGTGGGCCGTCATCATGCCCGACGAGCCCGCCCGCATCTCAGCGCCGGGCGTGGCCGGTGCCCTCGAGGTCGTCTACCTGAGGTTCCACCCCTCTTGGATCGGCAGCATGTTCCCCGCCGACACCGTCACTGGGCCCGGGCCCGAGACCGCGACAACCTGGGCGCAGCGCAACTACCTCTGGCGGATCCAGAACAGCTTCCATAGCGGCTGGCTGCCCACCATACCCGCGCCGAAGGACATCGTCCTCGACCTGGACACAACCGCCGGCACCCGCCGGTTCTACGTCCTCGATACCGAGGCGGGGAGCGTGCGGTACGTGGACCAGTTCGAAGCCCAGCCGCTGCCCGCGCTGATCCCGGTGACGCCGGAGGAGGCAGAGGACATCTTCGCGCACACCGTCGAGGCATTCGAGACCCGGTACGCCATGTTCGGGATCAAGGACTTCGTGGACTGGCAGACACTGGTGTCCGAGCACCGGGGCGCGGCCGCGGAGCAGGCCACGAGTTACCAGGTCGCCGCCATCCTGGCCGACATGCTCTCCGAGCTCCGGGACATGCACATCGGCGTCTCCGTCGGGCCCGAGACCATTCCCGTGTATCAGCCCGAACGCCTGCTCAATGGCTCCCTGGAGGGCATCCAGACGATGATCGGCGATCTGTCCTCACCGGGTGCAGGCCTGACCGTCGGCCGCACGGAGGATGGCCTTGGCTACCTGCTCATCGGGTCCCTGGGGGACAGCCGCCTCACCGAGCCCTTCGATGAGGCCCTCGCCCAGATGCGCGATGCCCCCGGCCTGATCATCGACGTTAGGTTCAACGGCGGAGGCAACGAAGCCCTCGGACAGCAGATCGCCGGCAGGTTCGTCTCCGAGCCCTCGGTCTACGCCATGCACCAGTACCGCGCCGGGCCCGGACTCACGGAGCTGGCCGACCCCCAACAGCGCGTCCTCCAACCCCGAGGCCCGTGGACCTACCAAAGACCCTTGGTCGTTCTCCAGGGCGAGATCACCATGAGCAGCGCCGAGGCCTTTGTGCTGATGCTCAGGCAAGCCCCCAATGTGACCACCATGGGCGCCCCAACGGCGGGCTCGAGCGGGAACCCCGAGGATGTGCAGATGGGCGGCGGAGTGGTCGTCCGGGTACCCCGCTGGCTCGCCCTCACGCCCAACGGCCAGCCCTTCGAGGGAGAGGGCATCCCCCCCGACATTCCCGTTCCCGTCACCGCCGACGAGCTGGCCGGCGGCTCCGATCCGGTTCTGGCGCGGGCCATCGAAGAGATGAGTGGGGGGTAACACCCACGGGCCACCTGCTAGTTCCAGAAGGCATACACTTCCTGCTGGGTCAGGGCCCCGTAGATCGTCCAGCCACAGCCGCTGATCACGTCACCCAGTATCAACCCGTAGGCGATCGGCGCCAGAGCCCGAGCTCCACGGTGGCCGCCGTACCGTGTCGCCAGCACTTTGAGGATCCAGGCGATAAGGAAGGGACACCACATGTGGTGCATGTACCACGTCGAGGATAGGGCCAGCCCAATGGGGTGCAGGGGCCACCAGGGCAGCCGCATCTTCAGGGTCATCAGGACGACATAGACCACGAACCCGATGATGGTCGGGATGATCCGGTTCCATGCCAGCCCTTCTGGACTCTCGATCCAGTTCACGAGCTGGTTGTAGGTCTCGCCGGTGTGCCAGCCCGCATACTGCTGCATCTTGGCCGCGGCGCCGTAGTGGTACATGGTCGGGAGGTAGATGGCCCAGGCGGCGAACATGCCCACGATCAGGGCGCCCAGCATCGCCTTGAACAGCCGGGACTGATTGCCCCCGCACCGGTCCTGGAGCTTGAACCCCTCTACCTCATGGGGAAAGGCGATGGAGCGCATCCCCCGGCTGATGGGGAAGAAGAGGCTGGCCACGGTGAGGCTGCGAACCCGGTCCTGACTCACCTTGCCGCCGCGCATGACGCCGAACACGTTGCCCAGGAGCACCACGGGGCCCAGTCGCTCGATCTCATGGACGGGCAGACCCATCTCGGCCCGGATGCGCCCACAGACCAGGGTCAGCACGAAGTACATGCCCCAGTGGAAGATGGCCTGCCACCAGATCATGCCCGAGCCGAACTTCATACCCCGGGGTCCCAGGCTCATGGCCAGAACCACTAGCGCCACGAAGCACCCGAGGAACAGAAGCGCCGCCGTGCGGTACGAGACGGGCTCTTGACTGTCGCGCTCGGGATCGCGCCTCAGCACCCGCCGGGCCAGGTCCGCGTAGTACCGGCGGCCAACCCAGAGGCTGAAGATCAGGATGCCCAGGTAGCCACCCAGGGACTGCTCCTTGAGATAGGGGAACTCGGGCTTGCCTTGTATGCCCAGCCACCGGGTCGCGATCAGCTCGCCCTTGAAGAGGAAGAAGAAGAGCACGCACGAGATGGACAGCTCGGTGGGGATGAGCAGGCCGAACCCGATGATCATGGGGTAGAAGGCCAGACTGATGGAGGTGGCGGCATTCCAGGGGGTGTCGATGATCTCTTTGCTGATCTCGAAGCTCTCGCCGCCATTGGGGTCCCAGCCCACCTTCACGGGAACGGCGGGGAAGATCGGCTTGAGCACGCTGAGGCCGTTGGTGAGGTTGATGAGGAAGGCGAGGGTGAAAGCGGTCCACAGCACCTTGTCCCTGAAGACCGTGGGTCGCTCCCGGGTCATCTCGAAGGGGAGCTGGACGATGGGGAAGGTCAGGCGCTCCACGTCGATCCAGCGCCGGCGGAACAGCACCGCTAGCCCAAGCGGACCCACCCAAAGCAGGCAGAGCATGAGGATCCAGAGCAGAGCTGGCCCCACCCACGGACCCCACAGAGCGGGGTCGCCGTAGAAAGACACGCCGCCCTCGTGCATGTACTTCAGGGTGAACTGATCCCGAACGGTCATGTCCAGCGGCAGGTCATCGAAGAAGATCTCGCGCCAGCGGTTCGCCGGCGTCGCGCCGTGGGTCGAGTAGGCCACCCCAGCCATCGCGGCCGGGAACCAGTGCATGAAGTCGTAGGCTGCGCACGAGGTGGTAATGGAGAGGAGCGTGTAGATGGTGAGCAGCTCAGCTTGGGCCAGGGCTAGGGTGGGAGCCACCCGCCGCAGGACCAGGTTGCCCACGGTCAGGAGCGCGAGGATGAACACCACGTTGAAGTACAGGGAGAGGATCGTGGGGTTGCCCACAGACCACACGTCCTGCATCTGGTAGAGCCACCAGTCGTTGATGGGCACCAGGATGCCGGTGACGAGTAGCGAGCGCAGGGTCACGCCCTGGCGGGCGGCGGCGAGTATCGAGGAGACCGCGCCGCGGTCTTCCTTTGGATCAAGAGTTTGGCGTGGATCCGTTGGCCGCTCCATACCAACTCCCCGCGTGGGTGTTCTGAAGTGTTCTCTCTCCCGCCACGGTCACCTCTCCCGGCCACTGGTTCGACCGGCTCGCCCCTTTCGGGAGGTCCGGGAGCGGCGATGGGGTAAAGAGAACAAGGCTCAGGTATTCCTGGTGCGTGAGAGCCACCGACTATGCGCGTGTGGGAAGGTCTCAACCTATGGCCACTGTCTCGGTCTTTCGGTTCGACCCCGAGCTGGATGAGCGCGGCTACTTCGACGACTTTCACGTCCCCGACCGCGAGGGCCAGACGGTCTTGGAGGCCCTCTTCCACATCCTGGAGCACGAGGACGGCAGCATCGGATTCCGGTACGCGTGCCGGGGCGCCGTGTGCGGCTCCTGCGCCATGCACATCAATGGTCGCTACCGCCTCTCCTGCGCCACCCAGATGGCCGACCTGGGCGACAAGGTGGTCATCCGGCCCCTCTACCACATGCCCGTGATCCGCGATCTCGTCGTCGACATGGACAAGTTCTTCGAGAAGTACGAGAGGCTGCGCCCCTGGCTCGTCAACGAGACGCCCCTGGGCGACAAGGAGCGGCTCCAGAGCCCCGAGGACCGCGCCAAGCTGGACAAGCTGGTCGACTGCATTCTCTGCGCTTGTTGCCAGGCTTCGTGCCCCTTCACCCAGACCGACCCCGAGTACATCGGCCCGGCTCTACTGCTCAAGCTGGACCGCTTCTACTCCGACTCCCGCGATTTGGCCACCGCCGATCGCATCGAGGCCGGCGATACCGAGCACGGGGTCTGGCGCTGCCACACCGCCTACAACTGCATTGAGGTTTGCCCCAAGGACCTGAACCCGACCGCATCCATCGCCAGGCTCAAGGGCGCGGCCATCCGAAGACAGTTCACCGGCCGGGTCGAGTGAGCCAAGTGATCGCTCGCGAGGGGCGATAGAACCGAGGAGGCAAGCATGGCTAGCGTGACGTCGTCCACCCCCACGGGACTGGTGCCCTGGCTCCTGCAGCGGATCACGGGCGCTCTGCTGGTGATCTGGATCGCCGCCCACTTCATCTTCTGGCACTTCGACAAGGCCAGCGAGGGCCAGCTCGACTTCGCCATGGTGAGCGGGACAGCCCTCACAAGGGGTGCGGGGGGGTATATCTGGGAGATGATCCTGGCGGGCCTCTGCGTCTACCACGGCCTGAACGGCGTGCGGAACATCGTGTACGACTACGTGGTGGACAAAACTAAGGTGTCCTGGCTTACGCCCCTACTGTGGATCGTGGGCATCGCGGGCTTCCTGCTGATCGGCTACCACCTGGCCCAGTTCCAGGTGGGCCACTGATCCCGAGACCCCGGAAGGAGCGTCGGATGATCGCTAAGTGGTGGGACCTTCTGGTCCAGTACCGACGAGAGCTGATCCTCAACCCGTTGCCGGGCATGTGGTCCATGGTGCTGCAGCGGCTGACGGGAGTCGGGATCGTCTTCTACCTACTGATGCATATCGTCGTCATCGGCAGCGTGGCCGGTGGGCCGGGCGCCTTCGATGAGTCCATGGCCCGGGTACAGAACCCCGTGATGCTGTTCAAGCCCCTGGAGTTCATACTTATGGTCGTGCTGTTGCTCCACGCCCTGAACGGGATCCGGATCACCGTCCTCGACTTCGGCGGCCTGTCGCGCCAGAACAAGGTCTCGGTGGCCATCATGACGGCCGTGTTCGTGCCCTTGGCCGCCGTGGGTGGATGGATCTTCCTTAGCCACATGCTGCACCACGGCTAGGCCCGGGCCCGCGGCCCGCGGCGCCCAATACGGAAGGGATGGCGCATTAGATGGCATCACCGGAGATTCTCGTCGTCGGCGGCGGCCTGACGGGACTAAGAGCGGCCATCGCCGCCCACGACCGAGGCGCCAAGGTCACGGTGCTGACGAAGGTCTACGCCATACGCTCCCACTCGGGCGCGGCCCAGGGCGGCATCAACGCGGCCCTTAAGAACCACCCCGAGGGGCAGGACGACTCACCCGAGCGCCACGCCTTCGACACCATCAAGGGCTCCGACTACCTGGCCGACCAAGACGCCGTGGAGACCATGACCCGGGAGGCCCCCCACCGCATCCGCGAGCTGGAAGCATGGGGCTGTCCCTTCTCCCGCTTCGATGATGGCTACATCGCCCAGCGGCCCTTCGGGGGAGCCGGCTTTCCCCGCACATGCTTTGCATCCGACCGCACGGGCCACGTCATCCTCCACACCCTCTACGAGCAGTGCATCAAGCGCGGCATCGACTTCCTCGAAGAGTGGCAGATGGTCGCCCTTTCGCGCACCCCCGAGCGCGTAGTCGGCGCCATCGTTCTCAGCCGCCTGACGGGCGCCCTACGGGCCCTGCCCGCCGATGCTGTCATCATGTGCACCGGTGGGTACGGCCGGATCTACGGCCGCTCAACTAATGCCATCATCAACACGGGCAGCGGCATGGGCATCGTGTACCGCTCGGGCGTGCCCATGGAAGACATGGAGTTCGTCCAGTTCCATCCCACCTCACTCGTGGGGACCAACATCCTGATGACCGAAGGCTGCCGGGGCGAGGGCGGGTACCTGCGGAACAAGAACGGCGACCGGTTCATGTTCGAGTACGTCACCATGGACCACCCCGAGCTGGCGCCGCGGGACATCGTGGCCCGCTCCATCCAGACGGAGATCAACGAGGGCCGCGGCTTCGAGGGAGGCTACGTACACCTGGACCTGACCCACTTGGGCGCCGATCACATCATGGAGCGCCTGCCGGGCATTCGGGACATCTGCCTTCAGTTCGCCGGCCTCGATCCCATCGAGAAGCCCATCCCCATCCAGCCGGGCCAGCACTACTCCATGGGCGGCATCGACGTGGATCCCGACTGCTCATGCCCCCACCTTCCGGGGCTGTACGCCGCAGGTGAAGCCGCGTGCATCTCGGTGCATGGCGCGAACCGGCTGGGCGGAAACTCGCTGCTGGAGACCGTGGTCTTCGGGAAGATCGCCGGCGATGCAGCGGGCGAGTACGTGTCCGCCATCGGTGCCGACAACGGCGCCGCCGGGGCACTGGGTGCGGAGCTTGACTGGCAGGGCCGGCGCATCGACAACCTCCTCTCCGCAAGCGGCGACCAGAACGCGGGTCAGATGCGACTGCAGCTCAAGGAGCTGATGATTGACAAGGTCGGCATCTATCGCGATGGTTCCGCCCTGGAGGAGGCGGTGGATGAGATCCGAGCCCTCCGGGCACGCTTCAATGACATCCGCCTGACGTACCGCGGCCTGAAGTACAACCTAGACCTGTGCCGAGCGCTGGAGCTGGAGCACAAGCTCGAGCTCGCCGAGACCATCGCCCTGGGAGCCCTGCATCGCGCCGAGAGCCGGGGAGGCCACTACCGGGTGGACTTCACCGAGCGCGATGACGCCGACTGGCTCCACCACACCCTGGCCTGGCGCGAGGAGGATGGCTCGACGCGTCTGGATCGCAAGGACGTGACGATCACCAGCTACCAACCCGAGGAGCGCACGTACTGAGTTCCGGGCGCTCCCACCGCGACGGCACGCTTTGGAGGCGCCCTCTTGCGCGTGGCCTTGTTCGTACCCTGCTTCGTCGAGCATCTTCAGCCCGAGGTGGGACTGGCCACCCTCGAGCTGCTGACTCACCTCGGCCACCAGCCCTTCGTCCCGCCCCACCAAACCTGCTGCGGTCAACCGTCGTGGAACGTCGGCGGCCGGGCCGGAGCTGAAGTCGCTGCACGGCACCTGCTGCGGGTTATGCGCGAAGGCGGTGCGCTGGACGCAGACGCCATCGTGTGTCCGTCGGGGTCCTGCACGGCTATGGTGCGTTCCCATTACGAGCACCTGAAGCTCAGTGCCGCTGACCGGCGACTCCTGGAGCTTCTCCTCCCGAGGCTGTGGGAGCTGTCCGAGTTCGTCACCCACTTCCATCCCGGCCCACTTCCCCCAGGCACCCACCACCCAGCCTCCACCCTGCGCGTCGCGGTCCACCGCTCGTGCCACTCCCTACGGATGCTCGGGCTGACCGACGAGCCGGAGCGTCTCGTAGCCGGCCTACCGGCTGTCGAGCTGGTCTCCCTTGCTCATCCCGAGGAATGCTGCGGCTTCGGTGGGGCTTTCGCGGCGAAGCTGCCCGAGGTCTCGGCATCGATGGCCGATGACAAGATCGCCGACGCGTTGGAGGCGGGCGCCGAGGTCGTGACGAGTGTAGACTCAAGCTGTCTGATGGCATTGGACGGCCGGGCCCGCCGCACTGGCGCGCCGCTGGCCTTCGCCCACATCTCGGGCGTGCTCTGCCACGCGCTGGGACTGTCGGAGCCCTCCCCCGCATCCCTGGCCGAAGGCGCGTCACTTGTTGTCCCCTCGCTTCGCGCCGGTGGGGCGCGCCCCACCGG
>WJIW01000233.1 GCA_014730065.1 Armatimonadia bacterium
CCTTGATCCGGGCGAGGCGTTGGCGGCGCCGCTCCTCGGCATAGGTGCCCACGCGCTGCCGGACGACGTCGGCAGCATCGCCAGCGGTAGCATAGGCGTCCTGAGCGATATGGGCCACCGGCCGGCGCAGCAGCGTGCTGATGGCCGCCAGGGAGAGCCCGCCCAGGATGATCGCCGCGCCCGTGGGTCCGAACAGTGCCCGCAGAAGGACACATACGGCCCCGCCCACATAGCCGCCGTGCATCATGACCACGTCGATCTCGAACTCCTGGCCGGGCGCGGTGGTACAGTGCAGGCCCGCCAGGGCGAAGATGAACAGGCAAGTGAAGGCCACCGACTTGGGCGACCACGGGATGGGCTCCAGGGCGAAACACAGGTACGCCGCAGCCACGATGACCACCAGGGGGATGACCCATGCGCCCAGTCCGAAGGTGGCGAACATGGCGTCCTGAATGGTATCGCCGGCGGCGCCGCGGATGCCGATGGTCAGCGCTACGAGCACGACGGCGCCCAGGGTGCCCAGGAGGATGCCGCCGATCTCATACCGCAGACGAATGTCGTCGGGTATCTCCTCAGGCCGGCGCTTGGTCGCCTTGCCGCTTTGGGTCTTCTTCTTGCTAGACATGGTCCACGGTCCCTTATCGCAGAGTCCTCAACGGACGCCCGCTCCTGGCGAAGTCGGCGCGCCTCAACGGGTCAACGGCCTCCCACCGGCCTCAGTTCATCCTAGACACCCGAAGCTGGGTAGGGGGTTACAGGTTTTTGCTCCCAAGGCTGAAGAAGTATCCTCCGCCGACGAGACCCGGCCGCCCCCCACCCCATGGGTCGCCAAGGCCTCCCGGAGCGGCACGCCGAACCCATGCCTCACCCCTACCTCGGAGGCGGTTCACCCGTGACCCAGACCATGCTCCTCCTCGCCGCGCTGTGCACACTCCAGGACGAGCCCCCGTGGCGAGCGGTTTTCGAGCATCTGGACCTGACGCGGCCCGAGCTGTCGGAAGTGGCCGCTGGGGTGGAGGCCGGTGACCAAGCCGCAGCCGCGGAAGCTCTGGTCCGGCACTATCTCACCCGTCGCGAGGGGGCAATGGCGCCCCTGCCCGCCGTGCCCGAGAACTACGACCGGGGCAATGCCGACAAGGTGCTGGCCCGGGAGTTCACCTTCGTGGGCAAGACCCACACCTTGCCCTACGACATCGACTGGAACGCCAATCCGCCGAACGATCATGAGTGGCCCATCGAGCTGAACCGCCACTACACCTGGCTGAACCTGGCCCGGGCGTGGGACGCAACGGGTGACGCCCGTTACGCCCGGGACCTGGCCTTCCTGGTCTCGGACTGGATCACGGACAATCCTAGGCCCGAGTCGCCACGCGACGCCCGCTGGACCTGGCGGACCCTGGAGTGCGGCCTCCGGCTCCAGCGGCCGTGGCCGGAGTGCTTCCTCCGGATGCTCGATGCGCCGGGGTTCACGCCCGAGCTGCTCTGCGCCATGCTGCTGTCAATCTGGGAGCAGAGCGACTACCTCATGCGGTTCGGCGGAGGCGGCAACTGGCTCACCATGGAGAAGAACGGCCTCCTCACCGCCGCCGTGACCTTCCCGGAGTTCGCCGACTCCCAGGCCTGGATCGACGATGCCCTCTCGAACATGACCCGGGAGATCGGCGTTCAGGTCTACCCCGACGGCTCCCAGGTCGAGCTAACCCCTCACTACCATTCCGTCGCCATGCGGAACTTCGATGCCGTGTACCAGCGCGCAGTGGAGCATGGCCTGGAGGTGCCGGGCGAGTATGCCGAGACCGTCGAGCGCATGTATGAGTATCTGGCCTTGATCGCCAAGCCCAGTGGCCGCATCCCCATGTGGAACGACTCGGATCACGACGACGCCCACAGGCGGCTGGAGGGAATCGCCGATCGGTTCGGTCGTGAGGACATTCGGTACATCGTCACCCGGGGCGAGGAGGGCACGGCGCCCGAGCGGGCGTCGGTGCTGCTGCCGTACGCGGGCCAGGTGGTCATGCGCAGTGGATGGACCATGGATGACGTGTACCTGGCCATGGACGCCGGGCCTTACGGCTACGGCCATCAGCATGAGGACAAGCTCACCCTGGACCTTTGGGGCTATGGCGAGGAGCTGATCGTGGACCCCGGGCGGTACACCTACGCTCCGACGAAGTGGCGCGGCTACTTCGTCTCGACCGAATCCCACAGCACCGTGCTGGTGGACGGCGACGGGCAGATCCGGCGCAGTGACCGTAGCACCTGGGTGGTCGACCGGCCGGAGCCGCTGCGGTGGTACTCCGGCGAAAGTGTGGACCTGGCCGTGGGCGTGTACGACACGGGCTACCCCGGCGCGCCTGGCGTGATGCATATCCGGAAGCTGCTCTTCGTGAAGCCCCTGAGGTGCTTCGTGGTCGTGGACCTCCTCGTCGACGCCCGAGGCGGGGACGAGCCACGGCAGCTGACCAGCCAGATTCAGTTCGCCCATCCGGGGGGTGTGGTCGATCCGGCCACGAAGGCGGTACGCGTACAAGCCGGATCCGCCGGGGCCATCGCCGCGCCCGTGGCGGCCGACGGCTGGAGCGTATCGGTTCACGAAGGCGAGGAGGACCCGCCCACGGGATGGGTGGCCTGGAGTCTGCACAAAGCGCTGAAGGAGCCAGCCACCATGGTCCGCTACACGAGCGAATCCGGCCTCCCCGCAGCCATGGCGATGGCGCTCATCCCCTACCCCGGCGACTCGCCGCCCGCGGTGAGGCTTGGCCCGCTGCCGGCGACCATAGGCGGCCAGGCGGCCGCGCCCACCGAGGTGACCGCCCTGCGCCTCGGGGTCGGCGAGGAATCGGCTACCATCGTGATCCGGCACGATGACCTGCGGGGTCCCGTGACCGTGGACGGCCGCACAACGTCGAGCGAAGTCGCCCTCTGGATGGATGACCAGCCCGCGGTCGAGATACCCATCGCGGCCCAAGGCGAGGATGTGGAGGAGCGGATCCAATGGGGATACCAAGCGGGCGGAGGCTACGTCTACGAGGCCACCCACGACGGCGACATCGCTTTGCCGGGCGCACGCCGAGGGGTTCCATACGTGTACCGCGTTCTGCGGGTCGGACCCGCCGGTGCGGAAGTCCTGGAGACGGGCGAGCTGCTCCTCGAGGAGCCCGAGCTGGAGACTTTCGAGGAGGACGTACCAGCCGAGTGGACCGGGCCCATCGACCACACTCAGCCAGGCCATGACGGCTCCCGGGGCGCCCTACGCGCCACGTCCGAGGCGACCACCGACACCTCTTACGTTACCGTTCGCCGTCCGGTGCGGGAGGTGGCCACAGAGGCCCTGGCCGCTCGACTGGCTTACCGGACGCCCATGGCCGATGGCGGCGACTGGTTCTACCTGAAGGTGACGTTCACGGATTCCGACGGGCTCTGGTGGTCGGCATACATCGATAATGCCCCGACAGGCGACTGGACACCTGGTGAGCTAGCTCTGGGGGACTTCCGGGGCGATACCCAGGATACCCCCGAGCACGGCAAGCCCATGCCCGCCGGCCTGGAGCTTGTGGAGCTGCAGGTCACCCTTCGCAAGGGCGTAACCGCCGAGCCCGTGGCGCCGGTGCTGGAGCTGGACGATGTGGGAGTCGCGGGATGATCGCCCGAGCGGGCCGCGCCTACGCGGACCCCTGCCGCGGCGGGTAGCCAAAGGTCTCGGTGTACAGCTCGGGCCGGTCGCCGTAAGGGAAGACCCATTCGCCATCTTGCTCGAGCCAAGCGTGGGCGAGTATCCCGCCCTGGGGATCGGGCCGGACGCCCATGGCAAAGCGTACACCGTGCCCCGCCTGACGCAGGATGCGGTACAGCACCAGTGATCGCATGAAGCAGCGCCTCTGGTGGGTGCCGACGAGAACCAGGTCGGTGCCTTCGACGAGCGGCGCCGTATCCCGCTCGCGCTCCGCCACGGGCGGCGACCACCGCTCCATGAAGTCCGGGAAGGGCATCCGCCGCACCATAATGGCCGCTCTTGCCGCCAGGCCGAGGGCCCGAAGGAGGATCCACAGCCGGGGGGGCCACAGGACCCAGCGATGGTACTTGGCCAGCCGGCGAATCATGGTGCCTGGAAGATGGGCTGCAGCATGCTGGGCAGATGACCCTCCAGCACGTCCCTTCCGGCGTGGAGGTCGAAACACTGGCACTGGAGCACGACGCGCCGGAGCAGGTCCAGGTGCTCGCCCGCCCTTCGGCCGGCCACCAAGACCATGGGGCTGTACTGGATCATACGGGACAGGGCATCGGCCCTGGCCACGGGCTCGAGTACCGAGCGATCCGTGTGGGCGATCCGGGTGAACACCAGATGGGTGGGACGGACGGGGACGGAATCGTCGGCGAAGGAGAAGATCGACGGATCCATGGTGTGCCGGCCATCGTGTCTGAGGCTCCCCACATGCTGAGAGAGCTCGAAAGCCGCCTGGGTGGCTTGCCCGACATTGAAGTCCTCCCGCCAGCCCTGCCCACCAACCGTGCCGTCCATCTGGTCTCGCAGGTAGAGCAGGTCATCGGTGACGCAGTGCCATCCCGACCGCGCCATGGCGATCGTCGCCGTGCTCTTTCCATGCTGCTGACCGCCGCAGAACAGCACGCACCGATCGTCCTTCGACACACAGCCCGCATGAAGCTGGTAGAGGCCCAGGTGGCGGAAGAGCTCGATGACGGTGACGATCAGGGCACCCACGTACCCGCTGGGGTTAGTGTGAGCGCTCTCGCGCACCCAAGCCGTGCACTCGCCCGAGTCACGCGGCATACGGACGACGACCCCATCGTCCATGAGCCAGAGATCGCCATCGGCCGTGTAGCAGGTGGTGCTGAAGTGGCGGAAGCGAATCTCGATCCGGTCGTGCAGATCCTCGGGGATGTACGGCTCGATGGATCTGGCACTCACCGTCACCTTCGCCCGACGCTCGCCCTCCGGGCTCGTCGTCCGCGCCATGGGCGATAGCACCGACTCCGCTGCGTCCAGCAGCCACGGCTGATCGGCGCTAAGGGTCAGTCCTACATCGTGAAACCGGTAGTGTGCTTCGAGCTGAGGACCCACCGGTGGCCCACCTCCACCCTCGTGCTCCGTACCCAAGATCGGATCATCGCCCTTCTCGAGAAGCCGTCGGCCATACCAGGCCGCCCACCAGGCGCCCCGTACGCCCAAACGGCAGCCAGTATACCCTAAGATGGACCGTCTTGGGGTGGGCTTGCGGGGACGATGCTGCCCGATCGTCCCCCCGAACCTGGCGGGGCGACTACAGGGGGGTCCGCTCAATGCCTGCTGCGCCATCTCGAACAGCAGGGGCAGGACCCCCTCCTGAATCCTCCCCCGCTATGAAGCCATTCGGCGCGGGGGAGGCAACACGCCATCGTCCCCCCCGAACCTGGCGGGGGGACTACATGGGGGTCGGCTCAATGCCTGCTGCGCCATCTCGAATAGCAGGGGCAGGGCCCCCTCCTGAATCCTCCCCCGCTATGGAGCCACTCGGCGCGGGGGAGGCAACACGCCATCGTCCCCCCCGAACCTGGCGGGGGGACTACATGGGGGTCGGCTCAATGCCTGCTGCGCC
>WJIW01000234.1 GCA_014730065.1 Armatimonadia bacterium
CCTACTACCTGGCCGGGTCCAACAAGTGCGGGATGGGCTACCGGGAGGTCAACTGGAGCCTACCTCGGGAGCAGCAGGTCATCCACACCCGCCAGAACATCCACGACGGTACCTGGGACAAGCTCAGCACCATGGGCTGGATGTTCGTGCCCCTGACCCAGTACCACGGCGGGGGCGCCGCGGCCACCGTGGAACCCCTGCATGAGCACCTCGATCACTACCGGAGCATGCTGCTCTCGAACCTGGGCGCGGGAGTGCAGGCCTGCTATCGCGGGCCCCGGCTGTACGACGCGCCCGAGACCCGGGACATGGTCGAGGAGTGTGTCGACTGGTTCAAGCGGCACCGGGCGGTGCTGGAAGGCGACCTGATCCACCTCCGGCGGCCCGACGGGCGGGACCTGGACTACTGGCTGATGGTCAATCCCGGGGCCGACGAGAAAGGCCTGTTGATGGTCTACAACCCACTTACCGAGGAGCGCACGCGGCCCATCGACGTACCCCTATACTACACGGGCCTCGTGGGCACGGCGCGGGTGTCTCAAGAGGATGGTCCCGGGATGGAGCGGGAGCTTCGCCCCGGCCGCTCGCTGACGCTCGAGGTGACGGTGCCGCCGGGCGGGACGACGTACTATGTGTTCCGGTAGGCGCGGGCGTGCCATGAGAAGTGAGGTGCTAACGTGCGACGGCGGGAGTTCATGGCAGCGCTTGGTGGGGGGCTTCTGGGCTCCTATACCGGCGGACGCGTGGCGGGACAGGACTCGCCGCCGGCGCGCCGCCACAACGTGCTGCTCATCTGCGTCGACGACCTGCGGCCGGAGCTGGGGTGCGCGGGCGCGACCTATGCCGATACCCCCAACATCGACCGGCTCGCGGCAACGGGCGTCCGGTTCACTCGGCACTATGCCCAGGTTCCGACCTGCGGGGCGTCGCGGGCGGCGCTCCTCATGGGCCGCAGCCCGGCAAGGTCGGGCATCGTAAGCGGAAACAACGGCCTGTACCAGGGACCCGCGGCTCTGTCCCGGGAGCCCACCGCGGGCGCCCAGACCATCCCCGAGCTGTTCAGGCGTAGCGGCCACCGGACGACCTGTATCGGGAAGATCTCGCACATGCCCGATGGCCGGATATACGCCTACGATGGCTCGGGCTCCGGGCTGCCCGAGCTGCCCCATGCCTGGGATGAGCTGGCCACTCCGTACGGTCCGTGGGAGCGGGGCTGGGGGTGCTTCTTCGCCTACGCGGACGGGCGCCATCGGGAGGATGGTCAGGGCCACCAGGACCTGATGGAGTTCGCTGCCGAGGACGACGAGGATCTCCCCGATGGCATGGATGCCCGCGCCGCCGTGGAGAAGCTCCACGAGCACCGGAGGCGTGGTGAGGCCTTCTTCCTCGGCTTCGGCGTGTACAAACCCCATCTCCCCTTTGTGGCGACCCATGGCGACTGGGCGGCTATGGAGGATCGAGCCGTTCCGCTCCCACCTCACCCCGAGAGGCCCGACTCGCCTTACTGGCACCCCAGCGGCGAATTCTACCGGTACGACATGCCCTTCGAGAAGCAGCGACCCCTCAGCCCCGAGGCGACCCTCCGCGCCAAACGGGCCTACCTGGCGGCGGTGCGGTACGCTGACCGCCAGATCGGGAAGGTGCTCGACACCCTGGATGAGCTGGGCTTGGCGGAGTCCACTACTGTGGTCTTGTGGGGTGACCACGGATGGCATCTGGGGGATTCCCAGATCTGGGGTAAGCACACGCCCTTCGAGCGCGCTCTGCTCTCGCCACTGATCATCCGCTCACCGGGGATGACCCAGGGTGGGGTCTGTGACGCCTTGGTGGAGACCCTGGACATCTACCCCACGCTGCGAGATCTATGTGACCCGAGCTTCCCGCGGACGGAGCACCCCCTGGACGGTGAGAGCCTCGTCCCGCTGCTGCGGGATCCCTCGGCCAGCGTTCGCGACACCGCGACGAGTTACTGGGGCAAGGCGGTGACGGTGCGCGGCGAGACCCATCGCGCCATCGCCCAGCGCGGCGAGGCCGGGTTCGAGAACGTGGAGCTGTACGATGTGCGAGATACGGTCGATCCCGTCCGCAACCTGGCCGGGGAGCAGCCGGAGGTCGCCGCCGAGCTGCTGGCTTCATTGCCCGCTGTGGGGTGAGGGCGGGGCGCGCTGCACGAAGGCGAACCCACACGGCGCAGTCAGCAGAGCGATCGGGATGACCCCTACTAAGGCTGCCGTGACAATAGTGGTTGGAGGATGCGGATCGGGTTGGCTGGAACCTGAAAGAATTCTGGGCGGTTAGTGAGAGTTGGATTATGGGGTGAGCGCATTGGCCAAGCGAGCCAACCTGCCCAATCCCGATCTTCTTAGGTGGGCTCGGGAAGCCGCTGATTTGACCGCCGAGGAGATGGCACGGCATCTGCGCGTCCATCCGGACGCTGTCGCGGCCTGGGAGGCCGGTGAGACAGGCCCGACTTTCCGGCAGCTGGAGAAGTACGCAGCTAAGACCCAGCGCTCTGTCGCCGTGTTCTACCTGCCCGTGCCTCCCGTGGAGCCGCCCCCGCCTCAGGACTTCCGTCACCTGCCAGGAGCCACACCGGGGGTGTACAGCGGGGAGCTTCGCCTGGCCGTGCGAAAGCTGCGCAATGCTCTCGAAGACCTGTCCATGATTGCATCGCTGTCCGGTGATCAGGTCGCGCTATCACTGCCCAGTGTGAGCCTCTCGATGAATCCGAGTGCCGCCGGCGACTCTCTGAGGGCGTCGCTTGGGGTCACCCTCGAGCAGCAGCTAGCCACTCGGAGCTACTACGCCGCCATGGACCTCTGGTCAGAGGCACTCTTTGTCAGCGGCGTCCTTGTGCAGAAGTACCCCTTCGAAGTGGCCGAAGCCAGGGGATTCTCAATCATCCAGGGCCACCTTGCAGGGATCGGCATCAGCACCAGGGATGCTGATACCGCACGCATTTTCTCGCTTCTGCACGAGGTCGCACATATTGGGCTGCGCATGCCGGGAGTGAGTATCCCCGCAGAACACTCCGACCCCTCAGTTGCCTCCGAAGCTACTCCTCCCTCATCTACGGTGGCAGTCGAACGGTTCTGCAATGCCGTTGCCGCCGAAATCCTGCTGCCCTCGACCGCTCAGAAAGTGCATGAAGGCCTCCGGGGAAGCAGGGACGACTCGGACGGGCGTGCTCTCGCGCAGACCGCCCAGGCTTTCGGGGTCAGTCGCCACGTCGTTGCCAGACGAATGCTGGAGTTGGACTACATTGACGAGCCCACGTACTGGCGCACGGTGAAGGATCTGGGTACAGGAAGACACAGGGACCCCTCGGGCGGCAGTTTCTACAGGAACACACTGAGTCGCACCGGCAAGCCCTTCGCTTCATATGTTCTCGAAGCCGCAGACCGCAACCTTATCTCGTCCAGTACAGCAGCGGACGCCCTCGTGATCAAGCCAACTCAGTTGGACAGGCTTCGGTTGGAACTCGTGGGCGAGGGCAGAGGCAAGTGACATCATCGGCCCATCGCTACTATAGCATTGACTCGTCCGTGCTGATTGACCTAAGGAGATATTACCCGCAGACGGTGTTCCCACGGCTCCGGGAGGCAGTCGCTGAGCTAGCCCGGTCTGGCAGGCTGCGTTGGTGCGACCAAGTGGTCGACGAGTGCAACGATGACGAGCTCAAGGAGTTCATCGCAACCTACCCTGAATGCCGCGCACGGATAGAGGACTTCGAGCCACAATTGACCGGGCTCATGAGACTCCAACAGGAGGGCGCAATCAGGGCGGTGAAGCCGTCGGTCACCCGGAGTGAGGCGGACCCCTTCGTTATCGCTCTGGGCCTTGCTCTGGCTGGCCGCCCGGCTGACCAGATCCACGTGGCCCTTGACACCGGGCAGGAGGGGGTTGTGGTGTCCGCGGAAGGCCGGAAGCTCGGCGCGGTCCAGAGCGGCCAGATCCACAAGATCCCCGACATCTGTGACCGTCTGAATCTACCGCATTGCTCCTTCCTGGAGTTCCTGACCGAGATCGGTTACTCGGGCTAGGCCAGCCCGGCCCACCACTACTCCTCCCCCGCCACCTCCGCCAACGCCATGAAGCCTCGGGCACCCTTCTCGGTGAATGTGCCCGAGGCTGTGCCGCCAAGCACCAACCCATCGGGGCCCGCTTGGGCCAGCCGCTCCCGTCCGATGCGCCGGATCTCCTCCTCGGGGTACTTCTCCAGGACTTCCATGTCATCCAGATTCCCCACGATGCAGGTCCGGCCGCGTAGGATCTCCTTGGCCTTCGCCAGGTCGCAGTCCCCCCATGGTGGGGCCTCCAGGGGGTCCAGAGCGTCGATCCCCAGGTCGCGCAGGTCGGCCAGGTACCGCATGATCGGCCCATGGCAGTGGTAGTAGGCCAGCCCGCCGCCAGCGTGGATGGCGTCACACAGCGCCGTGTCGAACCGGCCGAGCAGGGGCTCGACCGCCGAAGGGCCGAGCTGGACGGTTACATACTCGCCCCCCACGATCCGGAGGCACTCCATCCCCGCCTCCGCCGCCCGACCGCAGAACTCGGTCAGTCGCTCGCTGCCTACTCCCACCAGCTCGGCCATGGCTACCGGGTCCGTCGCCCATAGCATGCAGAAGTCCTCGGGAGAGAAGGTGTCGGCGGCGAGGCATACGGCGTTGGGCACACCCGGCATCACCAAGGCGTCCTCACCGAATCGCTCGCAGTCGGCCCGGTATCCGTCCATGGCCACGGGCGAGGGCTCGAAGGGCACGGCCAGCAGCTTGTCGATGTCGGCCGCCGTACGGCACGGGAACTCCACGCAGGCCGAGGTCTTCTCGGTCCGCTTGTGCCGCCATACCAGGTCACCCTTGGGGCTTGGGATGGTGACCCGGGTAAGGCCGCCGCCCTCGTCGACATGGACCGCCTCCACAGCGGAGCCGAAGAAGCCAAAGCCCGAGCCGGGGGAGTGGATCGAGTCGGTCCGCCGGAGGAACTCCCGGCCCAGGGGCGACTCCAAGTCGACCCGGCCCAGGGTGAAGGCCCCGGCCGGCACACGATCGGGCGTTCCGCAGCGTAGGGCACAGAGTAGGCGCTCGCGAGATGTCAATGCCGGTCAACTCCTCGTGTCGGCTATCAAAGGCGCTCCCGATACTCCCTCAGGCAGCGCTCGAGCCGGGCCCGGCTGTCCGTCAGCCCGCCCGTGCGGTTGCGGGCCATCCAGGTCCACTCATGCATGTCGATGATCTGCTCCATGTCTTCTGCCAATACTTTGGCGGAGCCGTCGCCGCCGCGCATGTAGTCGATCCTCCGGGCGGCGTGATCGAGCAGCCGGGCGGTGTACCGTAGCTCGCGGCGAAGGACGGTGGCGTCGGGCCCTTCCAGCGCCGCCTTCTCCACCCGCTCCCGGCCCCGGTCGATGAGGGCCCGGGTCGACTCCACGTCCGAGGCGGAGATCCCCTCCACCACCGACGTGTCGTCCAGGGGCCGCATCATCGCCCACCACAGCCAGGAGCCGTTGTGCCGCAGGCGGCCGATGCGCTTGTAGGCGTTGCCCAGGTCGTAGATGGCCCGGCCCGACTGGCCGCTGGGATCCTCCAGGGCTTGGATACCGAGTACCTTACCGAAGTTCGGATCGTCATTGGCCTCCAGGCACCAGCTCACCGCGGCGCCGTGCCACCAGCCCAAGTAGCTCAGCGGCAACGGGTCCCAGTGGCCCGTGTCGCCCCAGCTCGTGATGAGGTACCCCCTGGCGCCATTGGCCCGGCCGTGCCGCGCGGCGCTCTGGAGGTTGCCGATGGCATTGTCCGTTCGTCCGCCCAGGGAGCACCAGGTGGAGGTCCCCGGGCATACGTAGAAGGGCACGCCAGCGCGGGCGTAGCGGGCGGCGTCGCGCTCGAAGGGATGATCCGCTTCGTAGCCCCACTCCAAGGCGACCACGTCCTCGGGCAGCTCCTTCACGAGCTCGGGGTGCCGCATGACGATGTCGCCCCAGAACATCATGGTCCGGCCGTGGCCCCTCACCAGCTCGTGTATCTTCATGAGGAAGTCCATGTATACGCGCTCGAAGCCGAGCCGCTCCACTAGCTCGCGGCTTCGGCCCTGACCCAGGTCAAACGTCTCATCACAGCCCACATTGAAGTACCGGCTGGTGAAGTTGGGGAGCAGCTCCCGGTACAGGTCCTCGAGCAGTAAGATGGACCCCGGCACGGCGGGGGAGATGCTGTACGGGTGGGCGATGGGGCCCCAGGGGAACCGCGATCCCTCGGGGGCCTCAGCCAGGCCCGTGTAGGGCGGGTGCTTCAGCCACCGCGTCAGATGGCCGAAGCTGTTCTGGTTCGGCACGAGGTCGATATGGTGCCGCCGGCAGAGGGCATCCAGCTCCTGGATCTGCTCGGGCGTCATGGGCGAGGCGCCGGCCCAGACCAAGGCGTGATCCTCATAGGCGAAGGTATGCTCGGTGTAGAGCTGCAGCTCGTTCATTTTGAAGGAGGCCATCTGCGCCACCAGGCGCCGCAGTGTGGCCATGGTGGGCACCTTGTCCCGGCTGATGTCCAGCATAATGCCGCGCCTGGCAAAGTCGGGATGATCGCTGATCCTGAGCTGGGGGAGCTGGCGGCCATACTGGCGTAGGAGCTGCACCAAGGTCTGGGCGCCATAGAAGGCCCCGGCGGGATCGTGGGCCCGGAGATGTATGCGCTTGGGAGTTATGGAGAGGTAGTAGCCCTGGACTTGCTCAACCCGGCCCGGCTCCAAGGTCAGCCGCACAATGATGTCATCGGGATCGTCCGGGCGGGCGACCGCCGAGGTCAGCAGCTTGCCTGAGTAATGGTGGAAAGCCCTTTGGAGCGCCTCCACAGCGGGCAGCAACTGGGCCGCCTCGGCCTCGCGCAGCAGGCACACGCCCTCCCGGGTGATGGTGTACCAGCCCCGCGACACGCGCAGATCCCGTGGTATGGGCATGAGCTGAGGCCTGGCGGGCATGGCGGCTCTCCCTCATGTGGAGTTTCAGGCGGCCGGAGGGGGTTCCCTCCGCCGGCGCGCGCACAGGAGCGTCCTCGCCGCCGCAGGATTTGGGGGGCAGGGGTCGAAGGCTCGGAAGGAGTCCGAGGTGAGCCATATGCATGAGATCAAGGCCAAGTCTATGCTGGCCGACGGTATCGTTCGGCTGGATGTGGAATGCCCGAAGATAGCGCGCAAACGGAAGGCTGGGCAGTTCGTCATCGTGCGGGCCGCCGAGGGCGCCGAGCGGATCCCCCTGACCATCTGCGACGCCGACGCCGAGGCCGGCACCATCGCGCTGATTATCCAGGCTGTGGGGTCCTCCAGCAAGCGCCTGTGTGACCTGGACGAGGGCGAGTCCATCTCCGACATCGCGGGGCCCTTGGGCCTGCCCACGCGCCTCGACGAGGTGGACGGCCTGTGTGTGTGCGTGGGCGGCGGCCTGGGGACGGCGCCCCTCTACCCCATCGCCCAGGCCCTGCACGAGCAAGGCGTGGAGCTGGTCTCCATACTCGGGGCAAGGTCATCGGAGCTGATCATCCTGCGCGATGAGTTCGAGGCTATCTCCGACCAGCTGCTCATCGCCACCGATGACGGGAGCGAGGGGCATAAGGGCTTCGTCAGCGAGGTGCTCGCGCAGGTGATCGAGGAGCGCGAGACGGCCGCATGCGTTGCCATCGGTCCGGTGCTCATGATGAAGGCCTGCGCCGAGGTCACCCGGCCCTCGGGGATCCCCACCATAGTCAGCCTGAACCCCATCATGGTCGACGGCACGGGAATGTGTGGGGGATGCCGGGTGTCCGTGGGTGGCGACACGAAGTTCGCATGCGTGGACGGCCCCGAGTTCGATGGCCATGAGGTGGACTTCGATGGGCTGGCCCAGCGGCTACGGACCTACCAGGTCGCCAGCAAGCATGAGTGCCGCCTGCCCCGAGAGCAGCTCCCCCATTGAGCCGGCCGATCCCCATGCCCCACCCCATGCCCTACACACTCGATGAGGAGGCCCCAGGTGCCTGACAACAATGATCGTGTCCCGCCAGGCGAGGGCAAGCCGCGGCGCGAGAAGCTCATCCCGCTCTCACCCAAGGAGCGGATGGCCATCGAGCGGCAAGACATGCCCGAGCAGGAGGCCGAGGAGCGTCGAGGCAACTTCAGCGAGGTGCCCTTCGGCTACGACGATGACTTGGCCCAGCTCGAGGCCAAGCGGTGTCTGGAGTGCCCTTCGGCACCGTGTATCGCCGGCTGCCCCGTAGGTATCGACATCCCTCGGTTCGTGGCCCATGTGGCCCTGGCCGATTACGCCGAGGCAGCTCGCACCCTCAAGGAGGCCAGCAGCCTCGCCGCGATCTGTGGCCGCGTCTGCCCTCAGGAGGAGCAGTGCGAGGCCGTGTGCGTCCGTGGGAAGACGGGCGAGCCGGTGGCCATCGGGCGGCTGGAGCGGTTCGTGGCCGATTGGGAGCGGGAGCACCCCGTGGACGATCCCGAGCCCCTGCCGCCGACGGGCAAGAAGGTGGCCATCATCGGCTCGGGACCCTCGGGCCTGACCGCCGCCGGGGATCTCGCCCGGAAGGGCCATAAGGTGGTCATCCACGAGGCCCTTCACGAGCCCGGGGGTGTGCTCATGTACGGCATCCCCGAGTTCAGGCTCCCCAAGTCCATCGTCCGCTCGGAGATCGAGGCGGTGAAGCGGCTGGGCGCGGACGTTGAGGTCAATGCCGTCGCCGGCCGGCTGTTCACCATCCCCGAGCTGCTCGAGGAGGAGGGCTTCGATGCCGTGTACATCGCCACCGGCGCCGGCCTTCCCGTGTTCCTCAACCTGCCCGGAGAGAACCTCATCGGCGTCTTCTCCGCCAACGAGTACCTGACCCGGGCGAACCTCATGTCGGCCTGGACGTACCCCTACACCGACACGCCCATCATCCAGAGCGATCGAGTGGCCGTGATCGGTGCCGGGAACACCGCCATGGACGCGGCCCGGACCGCTCTGCGGCTGGGCGCCGACCATGTGGCCATCGTGTACCGCCGCAGCCGGGCGGAGATGCCCGCGCGCATCGAGGAGATCGAGCACGCCGAGCAGGAAGGGGTGGAGATGCGGCTGCTGACCAACCCCATCGAGTACCTGGGCGATGAGGATGGCCGCCTCGTGGGCCTGCGCTGCGTGCGTATGGAGCTGGGCGAGCCGGATAGCAGCGGCCGTCGCCGCCCGATCCCCATCGAAGGGTCGGAGCATGTGTACGAATGCGACACGGCCATCGTGGCCGTGGGCACTCGGCCCAATCCTCTCATTCAGTCCACCACCCCGGACCTACTGTTCGATAAGTGGGGCCGGGTGATGATCGACCCCGAGACGCGGCACACCGCGTCCGAGGGCGTCTTCGCCGGTGGGGACATCGTCTCGGGTGCCGCCACGGTGATCGCCGCCATGGGTGACGGCAAGAGCGCCGCCAGGCACATCCACGCCTACCTGGAAGGCGAGCTCGACACGGCGGCCATCATCCAGTCCATCCGGGACCGGACCGAGGAGTAGCCCGGCACCGTCGCGTGATACCATCCTCATTAAGGGGGCACTCTCTTTGCGTCGTACGAAGATCGTCGCCACCATGGGACCTGCCACCGCCGAGCTGAGCGTGCTCGTCGACCTCATCGAGGCCGGGATGAACGTGGCGCGCCTGAACTTCTCGCACGGCAGCCACGAATCCCACCAGCGCCAGTTCGAGCTGATCCGCCAGGCATCGGCCCAGACCCGGAGTCCCGTGGCCATCCTGGCCGACCTCCAGGGCCCCAAGATGCGAGTGGGCGAGCTGGAGGGCGGATCGGTGATGCTGGAGGCCGGCGCCCGGGTGACGATCGTGCCGACGGAGGAGGTCGGCCAAGGCGACATCATCCCGACCACCTACGAACAGTTCTGCGCCGACGTCAATGCCGGCGACCGGGTGCTCCTGGCCGACGGTGAGATGGAGCTTAGGGTCGAGAGCGTCAGCGGGGATGGCGCGGTGTGCACGGTCATCCACGGAGGCAAGCTGGGCCAGCACCAGGGGATCAACCTGCCGGGAGTGGACATCTCCGAGCCGGCCCTCACCGAGAAGGACCGGGAGGACCTGGCCTTCGCCCTCGACCTCGGCGTGGACTACGTCGCCCTGAGCTTCGTGCGGCGGCCCGAGGACGTGGTCGATATCAAGCGGGCCATCAGCGGCCACGGCCGGCAGGTTCCCGTAGTCGCCAAGATCGAGAAGCCCGAAGCCATCGATTCCCTGGACAGGATCCTCCGGGCCACCGATGTGCTCATGATCGCTCGCGGCGATCTGGGTGTGGAGATGCCCCTCGAGCGAGTGCCGGTGCTGCAGAAGCGCATCATCGCCCAGGCCCACCGCCGGTCGGTGCCCGTGATCACCGCGACCCAAATGCTCCAGTCCATGGTCGACAACCCGCGACCCACCCGGGCCGAGGCCTCCGACGTGGCCAACGCCATCTTCGATGAGACCGATGCCATTATGCTCTCGGCGGAGACGGCCGTGGGTGAGTTCCCCGTTGAGGTGGTGCGCACCATGGACCGCATCGCCCGAACGGCGGAGACCTCCCAGCTCCAGATGCAGCCCTTCCATGATGTGCTGACTTACTCGGTCGCCGCCCACGCCAACACCATCGCCCACGCGGCGTGCCAAGCGGCCCACGACCTGAAGGCGCGGGGCCTGGTGGTCTTCAGCCGCTCGGGGTCAACGGCGTGCTTGACCTCCATGTATCGGCCCCGCCAGGCAGTGATCGGCGTCGCGTCGAACGAGTCCACCTGGCGGCGCATGGCCATGTACTGGGGCGTCACGCCTTGTCTGGTGGAGGGTCTTCGGCGGGGCGAGGACATGGTGCCACTCACCGAGCAGGCCGCGGCCCTCATCCCCGGCTGCCGGCCGGGCGACACCGTGGTCATGACCAGCGGCGGAGCCATGCCCGAGGAAAGTGTGACCAACTCTTTGCGCATTCAGACCGTTGAGGTATCGGGACCCCCGCTTGGCGAGGGCGAGGAGCCCGACGAGGCGGTCGAAGGTACGGCGCCCGTGAGCATCGATAGGGTCTCGTGCATCGTCTGTGGAGCCTGCGTGACGGCCTGCTCCCGGGGCGTGCTGGAGATCGAAGGTGACTCCGCCAGAGTAGCGGAAGGCCATGAATCGTGGTGTGATCGATCGGGGGAGTGTGAGCAAGTTTGCCCAACGGGAGCTATACAGGTCCGTCGCCCCAGTTGAGCTACCCTCGAATCGGTCTGTTGCGGCGCGGGTTTGTTGGTCCCGGCCGCGCCGAGGCGGCGGCGACGGGGAAGGAGTACATGACGCTGCGAGATAGCGAGAAGCGCGTGACGACACTGGAGGAGGCCCAAAGCCGGGTGAAGGCGGCGCGGGCCGAGGGCAAGACCATCGTAAGCACCAACGGGTGTTTCGACATCATCCACGCCGGGCACGTCGCCTGCATCGAGATCGCCAAGGGATACGGCGACTTCCTCGTAGTGGGCGTCAATACCGATGAGTCCGTGCGCCGGCTGAAGGGGCCGGGCCGGCCGGTCAACCCGCTCGATGAGCGGATGCTCGTGTTGGCCGGACTGAGAGCGGTGGACGTGGTGTGCAGCTTTCCCGACGATACTTCGGTGCCCTTCGTCCGAGCCATCGGGCCCGATGTACACGTCAAGGGCGGCGACTACGCGGTCGAGGACATGCCCGAAGCCAAGGCGGTTGCCGAGGTCGGCGGCCGCATCGAGCTGGCGCCCCTCATCGGGGGCCGCTCGACGACCAATCTGCTCGACAAGATCAACGATCTCTTCGCAAGTGGGCGACTGCCCTGAAGGCCTGGAGCAACGACCACCGGCCTCGGCGGCAGTCGAGGCCATGATGCGAGGGGTACTCGGTAGGCAGGGGTAACCATGCCACCGCGTGCAGGCGAAGGTCCGCTTCGCGCGGGTCAGAAGTTCGGCAGCTACCGCGTCCAGGCCCCCTTGGGGCAGGGGCCGTGCTTCTTTGTGTACGAGGTCTCGCCGCTCCAAGGCAAGGGCAACTTCGTCATCAAGATCCTCAGGCCCGAGTTCGCCCAGCATGCCGCTTGGGTCGAACAGTTCCATCTCGCCGCCGATACCCTCACCTACGTGGACCACCCCGCCGCCGTGCGCGTCCACGAGCACGACACCGTGGGCGAGCACCACTACCTCCTGGCCGACAACGCGGGTACCCGGAGCATCGCCTGGATGATGTTCAACGAGGGCATCGGCCGGGACACGGTCCAGGATGCCTGTCGCGCCGCCACCGACCTGATGCTGTACTGTCACCAGTTCTCCCCGCCGCTGTTCACGTACGCCATTCGGCCAACGGACGTCTTCCTCAGCGATGACGACAAGGTCCTCATCGCCGATATGTCACTCCTCAAGTCACCACATATCGAGGTCCCTGAGGACGGCGACCCCGCCACCGTGCCCGTTACCGCCATGGAATGCATGGCCCCCGAGCTGATACGCGACGAGCCGCCCACCATCCAGTCCGACCTATTCTCCCTGGGCCTCCTTATGCTCAGGATGATGCGCGGCAACGCTCCCGCCAAGCAGGCCGCCGAGCGCCTCCATGGCGGCGAGCCCATTCAGGAAGTCATGCCCCAGAAGGGCCGCGCCAGCCTATTGGAGTGTCTCAACGGCTCACTGGCGTACGACCCGAGTGACCGGTTCATCGACGCTTTGGACTTCCGCGCCGCCTTGGAGGAGTCCCAGCGCGACATCGTACGTGCCCAACTGGGTCTCGGGGAGCTGCCTTGGGAGGCTGCCGGATGGGATCCCACGGCTGGCGCCGTACTCCGGCCTCCCGCCGACGCGGCGCCTACTGTCGTCGAGCCCGAACCCGAACCCGAGCCAGAGCCCGAACCTGAGCC
>WJIW01000235.1 GCA_014730065.1 Armatimonadia bacterium
GATGGACTGGGTGCCCGAGGGGATCAGCTCAGCAGTCACCTCGGGCCAGACGACGGACACGGCGAGGCCGCCATCGGCCTCCGGCCCGGGGCCGGGCGCGGAGGCGCAGCCGGCCAGCGCTACCATGGCAAGGCTGATGAGAGCCGTCTTCCAGTAATGTGTCATCCAGTAATGTGTCATCGAGTGTCCGCCCCTCCGCCTCGCTCCAAGCATGACGTGTCGGTCGCTGCACCCCTGCCATAGCCTCCTGATCGAGTCGGTGAGGGCTCCTGCGGTCACCTTGAGCCCTCGCTTCAGTTGGTCAGAGCGTAGACGAGAACGTCTTCCGGAGCCGCGACCACTGCTTGCGACCCGTCGGGGTGGATCGCAACGTCGTTGGGCAAGAGGGGGCCGAACTCGTCCTCGACCGGCGCCTCGGAGACGAAGCTGCCGTCGCTCGTGAAGATCTGGAGGCTACGGTCGCGGGAGTCGGTGACGTAGACCAATCCTCGGTGGTCCACGTCCACGCCGCTGGGCTGCCTGAACTCGCCGGGCCCGTCGCCCTGGGTCCCCCACTCGTAGGCGTAGACACCGTCGGGGTCGTAGTGCAGGATCTTGTCGTTGCCGGCGTCGGCAACGTATAGCGCCCCGCTCGCGTCCAGGGCCAAGTCCCAGGGCGATATCATCTCCCCAACTCCGAAGCCGACGGCACCGAAGCTATCGACCAGCGTGCCGTCGGTCGCGAACACCTTGATGACGGCATTGGTACGATCGGAGACGTACAGGTCGCCATCGGGGCCCATGACCACATCGGTCAGGTAGGCTGCCCCGTCAGGGTCCTCCCACTGGTCCACGAGCGCCAGGTCGGGCGTGAAGGTCATCACGCCACGCCGGGTGGTGACGTACAGGTTGCCGCCCGACCCCATGCAGATTCCAGTCGGGCCCGTCCCAAGGCTGTCGGCCACGGTGACCTCGGTGGGGGGGCCGCCGCCGGGCTCGAACAGAGAGAGGGTCTGTCGGCTGCGATCCGCCACGAACACGCGGCCCTGGCTGTCGACGACCACGCCTTCGACGTCGGCCAGATGGCCCGGCGTCCCCACTGGCACGCCCCACTCATCCAGGTCCTCGCCGTCGGACGTCCGCACCACTTTGACACGGTCGTAATCGGTGACGCCATAGACTCGGCCGTCGTCGGATGCCGCCAGATGGCTGTAGCGGGTGCCGGTATTGGTCCACTGGTCGACGCCGGCGCCGTCGAAGGCTATCAGTGCCGGACCACCCTCCTCGGCGACAACGACGACGGCATCATCGGCGGCTATGCTGGTCGGGAAGGTGATGCCCCCCCAGTTGGTCTCGGCGACACCGGCCTCAGTGAACCGATGCACGCGCTGGCCCGTCTCCTCGAGTACGTAGATCTTACTCGCCGGGCCCAGGGCGATGTCTTCCGGGGTTAGCAGCTCACCCAGGCCGAACCCCGAGGTACCGTAGGTGTCGACGAAGCCGCCCTGGGGATCGAAGACGCGGACGGTATCGAGGAGGGGATCGGTGATGTGCAGGCGCCCGGCGCCGTCGAATGTCATGCCCCCGAAGCCCGCGAACTGCGAGTCGGGATCATTGGTCTGACTGACCGTCTCGTGCACCGTCCCATCGCGATCGATACCATGGACGAAATCGACGCCACCGGCGAGAACGTAGATGAGCCCGTCGGGGCCGAAGGCGACGTCAGAGGGCAGCGCGGAGCTGGGAAGGGGCACTCGGTCGATGGGGTTGCCCTTCGCCGAGTAGATGTTGACGGTGCGCGATGCGCTGCTCAGCAGCAGCACATTGCCGGAGGAGTCCACATCTATGCCGCTGACGCTCGCGATGTGGGTATGCCCTGGTTCGCCGATCCGGCCGGTGCGACTCAGGCTCACGGAGGCCAGTCCCACGCTCACATCGGCAGTGGCGGTCGCTCCGGATTCCGCCTCGGTCGCGGTGATGACCGCCGTGCCCGGCGCGTGGGCGGTGACCTGTCCGGAGGAGTCCACCGACGCCACGGCTGTGCTGTCGCTGGTCCAGTCGAAGCCACTCGCCACCAGCACGGTGCCCCCGTCGCCATCCCGCGCCTCGGCCGAGAGACTGACCTGCTCCAACACATCGAGGGCCGGGCTCGCCGGCGTGACCACGATCTCCGCGATGGTGCTGGCCAGGGCGAGGGACACGCTGGCGGTGTCGCCGCTGGGAATGGTCGCCTGGGTGGTGGCGGCGGCAAGGGGCGTCCCGGTGCCGTCGGCGTTGGGACGGGCCGTGGCGGCTACGGTGACTTCCGTCCCCCCCAGGATGCCCGTCAGCGAGCCCGAGGGCTCCGTTTGCGTCAGGAGCAGGCTTCCGACCGGCGACCCGTCGGCGGCATTCGTAACCTCGACGGCGATGGACTGGGTGCCCGAGGGGATCAGCTCAGCAGTCACCTCGGGCCAAGCCACGGAGACCGCGAGGCCGCCATCGGCCTCGGGCCCGGGGCCGGGCGTGGTGGCACAGCCGGCCAGCGCGATCAGGGCAAGGCCGATGAGAACCGTTCTCCAATGATGTGTCATCGAGTGTCCGCCCCTTCGTCTCGCTCCAAGCGTAGCGTGTCTGTCGCTGCACCCATGCCATAGCCTCCCGATCGAGTCGGTGAGGGCTCCTGCGGTCACCTTGAGCCCTCGCTTCAGTTGGACAGGGCGTAGACGAGAACGTCTTCCGGAGCCGCGACCACTGCTTGAGACCCGTTGGGATGGATCGCAACGTCGTTGGGCAAGAGGGGGCCGAACTCGTCCTCGACCGGCGCCTCGGAGACGAAGCTGCCGTCGCTCGTGAAGATCTGGAGGCTACGGTCGCGGGAGTCGGTGACGTAGACCAATCC